>JAKAGL010000003.1 GCA_021815535.1 bacterium | reverse complement strand
AGTTTTCCGGCGGCCAGCGGCAACGGATTGGCATTGCACGCTCCATTGCGCTTAATCCGTCGTTTATTGTCGGGGACGAGCCGGTAAGCGCGCTGGATGTATCGGTGCAGGCGCAGGTTCTGAATCTACTGATGGATCTGAAGGAGCGGTATGGTATCGCCTACCTGTTTATTTCTCACGATTTGTCGGTGATCCGCCATATCAGTGACAGGGTAGCGGTGATGTACCTCGGCAAAATAGTGGAAGAGGCCCCGCGTGAAGAGCTGTTCCGCCGGCCTCTGCATCCCTACACCCTTGCGTTACTGGCGGCGTTGCCAGTGCCGGATCCCACCCGGAAACGCAAGACCATCATGCTGAAAGGGGATTTGCCTTCGCCGATTAATCCTCCAACCGGTTGCTATTTCCATACACGATGTCCGGTAAAGGAGCCGCGTTGCGTCCAAATCGAACCATCGCTCGATGAAGTGTCAAAAGGGCACAAAGTGGCGTGTCTGCTGGTGAAACGGTAAGCGGCCTTCCGATGCGCATCTGGCTGAAATTCGGCGCTGGAGAAATTGAAGGAGACTTGCCCGACGGCTGGGGCGTAACCGAAATGGCGCCACCATACCGTCCGGCGCTGGAAAATCCGGCGGCCAGGCTTGAAGCCTTTTTGGATGCACCGGTTGGCGGCCCGCCGTTCGATGACATGGCGAACCGTTGGAACGACGTTTGCGTCGTAGTGCCGGATATCACACGTAAAGCCGGTGTTCACCTGATTCTCGCCACACTGTTGGCACGGCTGGAACGGCTGGGATGCGGACCGGAGCGGGTGGTGATCGTCTTTGCTTCCGGCATCCATCCGCCTCAGACAGAGGCGCAGAAAAAATCCATCGTGGGCAATGAAGTTTACTTGCGATACCGCTGCATCGAACATGACGCACGGGGATCCTGTGTTGCGCGCGGCGGGGTGGCGCTGAATCCCTATGTGGCGGCGGCGGACGGCATCATAGTCATTGGTTCGGTCAAGGCGCATTACCTTGCCGGTTTTGGCGGGGGACGTAAAGCGTTGCTGCCGGGGGTCGCCTCATACGAAGAGTGCATCCGCCTCCACCGGCTGTCGCTCAACCCTCAGGCGCCCGGCCGTCATCCGCGCATCGGTCCCGGCATCCTCGCCGGCAATCCGATGCATGAAAGGTCGCTGGCGGCGGCGAAAGCGGCGGGCGTAGGCTTTTGCATCAACACGGTAGTGGACTCCTCCGACACGATAATTTTTCTCAATGCGGGGGAGGTGGAACAGTCGCACACAGAGGCGTGCCGTTACGTGGAAGGGTATCAAGGAGCGCCGGTCGCCGCGCCCGCCGATGTAGTGATCGCTTCATGCGGCGGATTTCCGTCTGATATAAATTTCATCCAGAGCCACAAGGGGTTGGATAACGCCTGCCTTGCGGCGCGGGATGGCGGGGCGGTTCTGCTGGTATCGGAATGTTCGGGAGGGATGGGCAATCCGGAATTTCTGGATTGGTTCGGCCACCCCGATATTGGAGCGATGGACCGGGCGTTGCGGGAAAAATTCGTCATCAACGGCCAAACGGCGATGGCAACGCGGGAAAAAACCCTGCGTTGCCGCGTTGCGCTGATGTCGTCGCTTCCGGCGGAACATGCCAGGCGGATGGGAATGACGCCGGTGGCGTCGTTGGAGGAGGGGATAGCGTTTTGCCGAAACGCCGCCGGGGAAGTGGTCAACGCGGTGATCTTCCCTGATGCGGGATTGGTAATGCCCATATGACGTTTCTGCCGGCATTTCATCTTTTAATGGGTGTTCCGCTACCTGGTTACATGCGGGTGAATAAGTAAGCGACCGAATCGGTGCGGAAACTTATCAATGCGGCAACTCCGCCGGCTTAATGATTGGGCCGCGAGGTTACCGATTGAACAAACCGGGCGATGGCGCCGTAGTAAATATCCGGCGCGATTTCGAACATGGTGGTATGCCCGGCCCCTTCGATCCGTATGTATTCGCTCGGCTTTGGTGCGATATCGAACAGCCGTTGCGAATGGTACGGGGCAATCGTAAGATCCTCAGAGCCGTTGATTATCAACACCGGAATTTTCAGCCTCTGGATCTCCCGCGCATTGTCAAAATCGGAAGATGCCAGAAGCCATACCGGCAGTAAAGGGTATCGGTCCCGCGCCATCTGTCGGATGCTGGTGAATGTCCCTTCCAGAATCAGTCCCGCCACCGGTTCGCTGTTGGCGATCCGCAATGATGGAACGCCACCCAGCGATTGGCCCAGCAGGATGATCTTTCCGGGATGGATCCGCATCATGCTGGTCATGTGAAAGTAAGCGGCGAATGCGTCTGCTAAGAAATTGGATTTGGTGGGTGTTCCTTCGCTTTTGCCGTATCCGTGAGGGTCATAAATGAAGACGTTGAGCCCGAGGCTGATATACCCTTTGATAACCGGCAGCCGCTGGACGATGGTATCGGCGTTCCCGTGGATGTACAAAAGCGTGGGGGCCTCCCGGTTCGTCTCGAAGAACCAGCCATGTATTACCCCATCGCCGGTATCGATAAGAATATCGTCTGGCTTGGGGGTAAATTCATCGGGAACGCGGACATCACTTCTCGACGGCTTAAAAATGGAAAGCGTTTCGTGACGCCGTCCCAATACGATGAGAAGCGTCAACAGTAACCCCGTTCCCAGTAGCGTCAGCGGAATCCACATAGAAGTCTACGAAATGAGCGGGAACATCAGCATGATCGAAAAGATAACCAGCGACGCCAGAAACGGGAAGATGGCCCAGTAAAGGTAGACAATCGCCCTTTTCAGTTCGTTATGGCGCACATATGTGGCCACAATGACCCGCCAGAGTTCGGCTTCCGCATGGTTCAAGAAATCCTTGTCGCTTGATTGCTGTATCGTTTTCTGGAACGACTCAAAATTCTTGAAATCCTCATACGTATCGCGGGCATGGAAAAAATAAATCTGTGGCGTCGCCCCGCCCGGCATATCACTGCTTTTTGCCCATACGTTCACTATGCTGGAAGTCGCCGAAAGGATCGAAAGGCACAGGCAGGCTATGGTGGCGACGGAGAATGCGATAAATGCGACGGAAATGTTTTTCTCGGAGTTGACCATGATATGTGAGCCATCAAGATAGCTGCTGTGGTATTGCCCGAAAAGAAAAATGGTTGCGGTGACAAGAATGGCATCCGCGCTGAGCACGATTGCCGCTCGCCGTGAAATGGCGACCCGAAGCACATCATAGCGGTCAATCATCCAAGTTAGCATGGATAACCGCTCCTTAATATCCCCTTCAGTCATACGAGCTCCGTTCCTGGAAACTGTTTTAATAAAGATAAGCCGTTTTCTTGGGGAGAATTGGCTGGATCTCCCCTAATGGCGCTTATACCGTATGCGAACAAAAAATTATTTTGCACGCTGTGGCCATCAGCCTCCGGCCGCGGCGGCTGTCACCTGGCCAAGGTCCGCGGCCGCATGTGCGTCAGAGAATATTTCATCGACGTTCATCAATAGTACGATCTTTTCCCCGCGTGCGGTCTTTCCGGTGTGGGTCACCAACCCGTCTTTCAATTGGGAGGAAAGGCCGGGTATTTCGTCGATGGTCCCCTCTTTAAGGTATTCAACCGATTCAATCGTATCTACGGTAACGCCGACGGTGCGTTCCCCATTGTTGAGCACGATGATTATCTCGCGTAACGTTTCACGAAGAATGTTTTTTGCCTCTGCAAAAAGGGTGGTCAACTGGGTCAATGTACGGCTTCGTTCATATTCAATACGGGTCGCCGCTTCGTCTCCCTTCTTGGCCTTCATCAGCATGATAACTTCTGTTCCCAGAGCGTGTATCCGCTTGTGCGGTTCATCGAATTTTTTGAGGTGGTTTTCCAGAATGAGGTTGGTCGGCTTATAGGTGTCATACCATTTGCCGAAGGCGCAGGCATGCGGATCGGTGGTCAGCTTGAATTCGCGGTTCTCCTTAACTGACGCCTCCAACTCATTAACCCACTTATGGTGATCCTCTTCTCGGTGAGCAAGCAGTTCCACCAGTTCATCGACATGTTGCGAGGCGGAGGGCATCCGCATCTTTCTGCGAAGATCCACCACCAGAATCACGTTATCCCGAAGGTTCATCACGCCGCGCACGTAATCGGCGGTGGCTGGAAGCTGTGACATGGCCGGCAGGACCAGCATTTCCATCACAAAGGAACTCTCAATGCCGAAAAGACGGTCAGCCAGACGAAATGTGACCCACGGAAATTCGTACTCTTTCATCGGTACTCCCCTATTTGTGTGGAAATGCGGTTGTTCTGATCTTACAAAAAAGCTGAAAAAACAGACTTCTCACACCAACCTATTCTAGTGTAAATTCACCTTGCTGAACAGCCAAGATGCGCAATTCGTATCGGGCGGCTTTCCTCGTAATGCAAATGTCAAAAAGAGTATATCGGAGATCCGGCACGTTCCGCAGGGGGGATTCTGATTTTACCCCCCTCTCGTTTTTGACCGCCCATTTCCCGGAATATTGCTAAGTCACTAACCGGGTATAATGAGCATCACAATTATGAAATTCGAATCCTCTTGTTTTGTCGCGCATAGGGGATATGCGGCCAGATATCCGGAAAATACGCTTATCGCAATGAAAAAAGCGGTCGAGGCCGGCGCCCTTTTTCTGGAGTGCGATATTCAGCTCACGTCCGATGCCATTCCGATTCTCCATCACGACCCCGATTTGGCCAGAAGCACCGGTTCTGGGGGAAGCGTCATCGAGCTACCGTTCGAAGAGCTTTCCCGTCTCAGTTTCGGAGAGCCTTTGCGCTTTGGAAAGAAATATGAGGAGACGAAAATAACCCGGCTTGAGGATATGGTTGCCCTTCTGTTGTCGAATCCCGAAGTAAGCCTTTTTGTGGAATTAAAAGAAGAGAGCCTCGAGCGCTTTGGCGCTGAATTTATGGTGCAGACGGTTATGAAGGCGATAAAGCCGGTTATGGAAAAGTGCATCGCCATCTCTTTCGCTACGGCTCCGCTATTAGAAGCAAAGAGGCAGGGCTGGTCAAAAACCGGCTGGGTGGTGCGTTACTATAATGACGATTCCAGAGAGATTGTGCAGTCATTATCTCCTGATTACCTTTTCTGCAATCATGAAAAAATATCTCCGGTACCGGGGGCGCTTTGGGAAGGAACGTGGAAGTGGGCCTTGTATGAAATCACCGATCCGTCGGTGGCAGAAAAATGGTTTGGCTTGGGAGCCGGCATGATCGAAACGATGCAAATCGCCGAGATGTTGAGGTATTTTCGGGGAAAGGGAATTGCATGAGCGCCATGAGCTATGACATAGCGGTGATCGGCGGTGGAATACATGGGGTCGGCACCGCCCAGGCGGCGGCCGCAGCGGGGTATTCCGTGGCCGTTATCGAAATGAAAGGGCTTGGCAGCGGAACATCGGGGAAATCAAGCAAGCTTATCCACGGCGGGCTTCGGTACCTCGAAACGGCTCAATTGGCGCTGGTAAAAGAGTGCCTGCGCGAGCGGGCGCTTCTGTTGAAAAACGCTCCCGGCCTGGTCAGTTTAAAAAAGATCTTTCTTCCGATTTACCGTGAAACAGTCCGGCGTCCCTGGCTCATCCGTGTTGGGCTTTCAATGTATTACGCTCTTTCAGGTTTTGACCGGGATTCGGGATTTATCACGCTTCCAAAAAAGGAATGGGAAAATCTTGATGGAATAAATACCGAGGGCATTCAAGCGGTTTTCCAGTACCACGAAGCCCAAACCGACGATGTGATCCTTACCAACGCAGTGATGAATTCCGCAATGAATTTGGGGGCAGCGTTGTTTATGCCTGCGACATTCATCGGCGCGGTTTTCGAAAACTGCGGATGGACGGTAAGGTTTGAAAAGAATGGAACCATATCGGAAATGAGGGCTTCGTTTCTGGTTAATGCCGGCGGGCCGTGGGCCAACATGGTCTTAAGAAAAGTGGTTCCAGCGGAAAGAGATGTCGCGGTGGATCTTGTACAAGGAAGCCATATCCTTCTGAAAGGAAAAATCGAGCGGGGAATCTATTATGTAGAGGCCCCTCAGGATCGGCGCGGCGTTTTCGTGATGCCGTGGCAGGGAAATACCTTGGTGGGTACCACCGAAACGGTATTTAACGGCAATCCTTCCACTTCGGCCCCGCTTGAAAGCGAGATCCGATATCTTCTGTACGCGGCAGGCCGGTATTTTCCCCGCTTTCGTTCTGCCGGGCCGGAGGATGTATTGGATTCATTTGCGGGGTTGAGGGTTTTACCGTCGGCAGGCGGAAACCCGTTTAGTCGATCCCGTGAAACGCTTCTTTATTCCGAGGATTTGATCAGGACCAGGCTCATTTCCATTTTCGGCGGTAAGCTTACTTCCTACCGTGCCACGGGAGAATCGGTTATCAGAAAGATTGCCCCCCACCTTCCTTCCGCAATAGCCAAAGCCGATACAAGGAAACTTCCTTTGAAATAACACTTCATTTGGCGTGGCAAGTGGTGGAGTTGCCGTATCTTTACTCTTATATCGCGCGAAAAATGGGGATTTTAGGGGACAAGCGTAAAAGGCATAGACGAAATTGGAGGCACCGCCCGGATTCGAACCGGGGGTAGAGGATTTGCAGTCCTCGGCCTTACCACTTGGCGACGGTGCCATTCTCCCGGAAAGAAGCACATACTAACAGAAAGCCGGTATCCGGGCAAAGCTCTTTTACGCCGTATGCGTGGCGGCCGCCGGTGAGGTCTTCAGGCAAGCAGCTCGGCTACGGCAATGCCGAACGCGCGGGCAGCGGCAGGGCCGTTGGCGGTGACAATGTGTCCCGATACCACCACGTCTTTCTCTTCCAGGTTCACTCCATGCTTAACAAATTCCGCCAGTGTTTCGGGCTCTTTAAAAACAGTGGCGGAAATTCCTTTCAGCAAACCGGCCCGCGCCAAAACCACCGGGGCAATGCAGATTGCCGCAACGGGCTTGCCGGCGGCATGATGGGCATTCAGAATATTGTACAGCGTCCGGTTTTTCCAGAGATTGTCCCGCGCTCCCCCCCCGCCCACCACCACGATGGCGTCAAACTGCTGCGTTGCGGCATCGGCGATGGATAGGTCGGGCATTACTTTTGCCCCTTTTACGCCGGTGGCTTCTTTCGATTCAGGGGCCGCAACGGTTATGGAAAAGCCTTTTTGTGTGAAAACAGTTTTAGGGTGTTCAAATTCTTCGTCACGAAAACGGTGTTGGGCAATGACCATGAGTATTTTTTTATCCATGGTTTTATTTTACGCGAATAGGGGTTTGGTGAAAAGAAACAATTGGCACGCAGGTAATGCGGGCAGACGCGGTATGCCGGGCTGAATAGAAACCGTTACAGTTGGACGGCGACGCGTGGAATCGGTAAAGCCTGTTGCTCGGCCGTAGCTTTAGCTTGCGCGTTTTGCATTACTTCCCGCCATGCGTCACGGAGGTTCTCCAGGATGTGCAGGGCCTGGTCAATGGCGATTTTGTCCCCTTTGATGTTTGCCTTCGTCAGGTTATGGATCACAAATCCGTAAAGCTGCTCCAGCTGCACGGCGATTTGCCCCCCCTGTTGAACGTTCAGTGATTCCTGCAGTTCGCCAATGATCCGCTGGGCTTTCGAGATGTAAAGCCCGCGGCCGGCGATGTCCCCCGCATCGATCCGTTTTTTGCACTCAATAAGAAACCGGATGGCCCCATCGTACATCATGACCACCAGCTTGAGTTTGCTGGCGGTACCCACTTCTGCCGTTTTGTAAGCCATTACCTGTCTGTTGATCATCCCCGTTTCTCCTTATCCTACTCTTTGGACGGCCCGGCCTTGCATCGAGACCGGCAAGGTCGCAAGCTGCGAGGTGAGATAGCTGCTTTGAGACTTAAGTGTCGACAAGAGGCTTTCAAGCCGAGCGTATTTCGCGGTGAGGTCGTCTGATTTCTTCTTGATACGCATGTTGAGGGTATCGATCTGGCTTTGGTAGTTGGTGTACCTTGTGGTGAGCGATTGTTCTACGTTGTAAATGGCGCCCTGATTTGAGTATTCCGTGTAATTGCCGGTGCGGTATGACACCTGCTGCCCAATGCCGACGGAAATGTTCATGGTGCCGGTATCGCCGACTTTGATATTGTTGGCATTCATAGTGAAGCCTGCGAGATCGGTGCCGGCGGGGCCGTCGAAGGCGTTACCCGTCTGTGTCATCGTGATCCAATTCGAGGTGCCCTGACGGCGCATCTGCATCGACGGATTGCCTTTGGCATCGGCAACCACCTGGGTATCGTAAACGCCCGAGGTGGTGGCGCCGGTGGAGTATACATAGGTGTAGGTGCCCTGCGCATTCGGCGTGAAAAGGCGGCGTACACCGGCGGCATTCGAATTGAGCGCCTGGGTAAAAAGGCCGGTATCCACGGTCAAATGGTTGTTGGCATCGGTGGTAATGCCCACTTGGCTTAACGAAGTGTAACCGTTGTTTGCCGGAAGGCCGCCCACGGGTCCGCTGACAATGCCGCTCAGGCTCTGCTGGATGCTCATCAAGGTGCTATTGCCGAAAAGTGGCTGATTGGATTGGCCCTGGGTATAGGTCATTTGTGTGCTGGCAAAATCCATCATATCGTTGTAAGCGGTGGCGAAGTCCTGCACATTTTTAACGATACCGGCATTATCGCTTGCCAATGTGATCAGGCCACTGCCGGTTCCAGAAAGCGAGAGGCTTATGCCCGGCAACAGATCGCTGATGGTGTTGGAAGAGCGGGTCACGGTTAGGCTGTCCAATGTTACCGAGGCGTCCTGCGCCGCTTGCGTTGTGCTGAAGGTAAGGGGATTCGGGTTGGCTCCCAAGCCATTTTGTCCTCTTACCGTGGAAACCGAAAATGCCTGGGCTGCGCCGGTGTCATTGCTGGTGAGGAGCATTCTGTAGCTTGGGGAAGTAGTGCTGCCACCATTAACTATGCTGGCGGTGATGCCAAGGGTTGAAGAGTTGATCGCATTGCTGAGATCCTGCAGGGTATTTTGGGTAAAGGTCTGGCTGGTGCCAGCTTTGGTGATCGTCATGCTGGAGATTTGGGCTGAATCAGTGATAGAGCTGTACCCGGTGGTGCTTTGCATTTTTTGTTGTGTTGCAAGCCGGTTGACGGAGAAGGTGTAACTACCGCTGCCGGTATTGCCAATCGTGGCCAAGCTAACAATGTTGGCTCCCCCTGAAACGCTGTTGGTAAAGGTTCCATTGGTGCCACGGAAGCTCTGGTTCGAATTCAGGTTCTGGGAGGCGGTATTGAGCGTAAGCAACTTGGTGTTGAATGTCTGCCAAGCGGAAAGTTGGTCATTTATATTGGCTTGTTTATTCTGGAGATCGGTTACAGGAACCTGTTCCAACTCAACGAGTTTTTGTACGATGCTTGTGGTGTCAAGACCGGATACAAGACCGGTGATTTGCATCGGTGCCGGTGTCGTCGATCCGCTGGTCGGTGTAACAGCCATGTTCAATTCTCCTCAAGTTCTTTGTTCACCAATACTTATCGGGTAATGGCAAACGCTTCTTAAGGGTTTTTTTACAGGCAAGGGCGTAGCTTAAGTGTATGAAATAAAAGCGTTTATTAGCAGGAGGCGTTTTTAAACGCCCCCTGCTTGCCCCAACTTTTACCCTACACGTTGAACAAGGCACCTATAAAGTTGCCGCCCGAACGAAAGGCGGACTTTTTGGTCGTTTTTCGGATATTTTGAACCCCCTGCGGATTGACGGTTTCTTTAGCCGCATTCTTTACGGTGATTCCGTTCTCGGAATCAAAACCTGTATTTATCCGCATTTTCAAAACATCCATTGGTTCGCCGAATCTTTGCCGCCATTCCCGTAAAGGAATGAATGGCCAGTTCGGCCCATCCGCGGAGGAAGTATCGCCAGCAATTACAATACGTTCCATGTAGCGGGTGGGACTAAAGTGGTCATGTCTCAGTTGAGCCACAGCGTGTCCCTCCTTTTTCTGCCATTAGGTTGTTTGGTTATCGTTATCCATGCTATTACCTAATTGGCATATTAGCCGAGGAGCTGCAACACGGTCTGCGGTACCAAGTTTGCCTGCGCCAAAATCGAGGTCGAAGCCTGCACCAGTATCTGGTTCTTTGTGAAGGTTGAGATCTCAGTTGCATAGTCGGCATCGCGGATCTGCGATTCGGCGGCGGTCAGGTTTTCGGTGCTGACTGACAGATTTGCCAAGGTGTGTACCAAGCGGTTCTGGACGGCGCCCAAGCGGCCGCGGCCATCAGTTACTTTCGAGATGGCGCTGTCGATGGTTGCCAGCGAGGCCAACGCGGATTGCGCCGTAAGCACGCTGGTATTCTGGATCGCCAGACCCGTGGTTGTGATGGCGGTCAGGTCAACAGCGGTATTCAGGCTGATCCGGTCGTTGGCGGTTGCCCGTATACCGATCTGGATGACCACCGAGTTGGCCTGGGTTGACATAAGCGAGCCGTCAAGCAGTTTTTGGCCGTTGAATTCCGTCACCGCCGAGATACGGTCAATTTCGTCCTTCAGCGCCTGAAACTCGCGGTTGATAGTTGCCCGTTCGGTGGAACCGACGGTACCGGTGGCCGCCTGAGAGGACAGCTCCCGCATACGGACGAGAATAGAGGACTGCTCGGAGAGCGCACCTTCCGCCGTGTTGATAAGGCTGATACCGTCATTACTGTTGCGGGTGGCCTGGTTCAGTGAGCGAACCTGGGCGCGCAGACCCTCGGAGATCGCGAGACCGGCAGCGTCATCTGCGGCCTTGTTAATCCTCATGCCCGAGGAGAGCTTCTCAAGTGAACTGCCCAGGTTTGAGCTGTTAACCCCTAAATTCCGTTGGGCATTGACCGAGTAAAGGTTGTTATATACACGTAAAGCCATGTTCGTATCCTCCTTGAAATATTCGTGGCATCCTTGCCATCTTCAGTTTCAGTTGTAGGGTTTTTTTCGTTCGTTCGCTTTGCCTTGTTCATTTTTTCTACATCTTGCCCCGTTCCTCCTCTATCAGTTGGGTGTTATTTTCCATCTGTTTAATGTTTTCGGAGTTTGGCGGGTCCAGCTAAAGGCTTTTTTCGCGGGGGAAGGGGACGGGGAGGATGTGAAAAATGGGTGCGGGAGGTTTGTGATGCCGAAAAAGCGGGCTATTTAACCTCCTTTTTTCTATTTCATACTCTCTTAATAATGTCAGGAAGGGCTTCCATCCATTCTTTTTTCTGCTGGTACCAACGCTTAAGCGTTCGATGGCCATAAAGCTTTATTGATATCTCGATCAGTCCCCGTTTCAGGTCATGCAGGCGCATGAGCAAGGAGAACGCACGTTTTATGATATGGCGAAAACCGTAAAAGCTGAGCATGGCGGTGACGGTATCGTATTGAAGCTTGCGCTGGCTGAAGTTGGCCGGTTCGAATACGACATGGTGGGCGTCATACAGATGCCAGTCACAGGTGGTGATCCGTCCCTGATGGTTCAATTCCTGATAGGTGCGTGTGCCGGGAAGCGGCGTCAAGATCATGAATTGCACTGAGTGAAGCCTGTTCCGTTTGGCGAAGCTGACGGTGCGTTTAATAACGGATGGATTGTCGGTATCAGCTCCAAAAACGAACATGCCATGTATCCGTATACCGTATTGCCTTAGTTTCTGGATGGCTTTTTCGATTTTCTCAACCGTTTGCTTTTTATTATAGGCCTTGAGTGTTTCGGGATTAACAGACTCAAACCCTATGTAGAGCAGGTAACAGTTTGATTCTTTCAGGAGGGCGAGGAGCTCTTCATCTTCGGCCACATCCACGCTGGCTTGGGCTGTCCAATAGGGGGTCAATTTCTCACGTATCATGGCGCGAAGAAGTTCCTTGGTCCTTTTTTTGTTGATCGTGAAATTGTCATCGTAAAAGAAGACCCAATCATCGGGATTTTTTACCCCGTTTTCGCGGCATAATTTTTTATGCTCCCTCAATTCAAGCAGGACGCGTTCAGTGTTCTTATGGCGGAATTGACGTCCAAACATGTTTGAGACGGAGCAGAATTCGCAGTCGAACGGACATCCGCGGCTGGTCATAATGGGGGTGATCTCCATCCCCTTTTCATAATTGGTGATCAGGCGGAAATCGGGCAACGGGGATTTATCCAGATCCTTGAGGTAGGCGGTGTTGGGATTGTGCACCATCACGCCCTCCCGCCACCAACTGAGGCCGTCAATTTGTTCGAACCCGGCCTTGCGTTCCAACGCCTCGATGAACGGAACGATAGTTTCATCGGCTTCGCCGCGCAGTACATAATCGCAATGCAATAGCGCCTCCTCCGGCAGGTAAGAGGCATGCACTCCGCCGATAAAGACCGTTTTTCCCATTTGGCGGAAAAGGCGCGCAAATTCATAGCCGCGCGGCGCGGTGGAGGTGATTACCGAGATGCCCACGGCATCGGCAGATTCAAAGTCTGCCATCCGCACGGCGCCAAGTTCTTCGATCTGCACCTGGGCGTCATGGCCCCGGTCGCGCAGGATTGTGGCCAGCAGGACTGTGCCCAAGCGCGGCAACGGCATACGTGAGTAGATATGAAGATCGGGTGATTTTGCTTCAACAAAAATAATCCGCATAAATCGGCTACCTCTTTTGAAAAGCAAAGTATGTTCGCTACGGTAGTTTTGCTATTTTTCATAGTAAAGGATTATTAACACAGAAAGAAGCTTTATTTTCAGGAATGCCGGTTTCCCGGCTTTGAAATTATTCCTATTATGTTCAAATGCTGGCATAGGCCGCCGCCCATTGGTATGATGGTACAATGGGAAAGTCGAACAAGATATTTTTAGGCGTCACTGGCGGTATTGCCGCATACAAGATGCCCGATTTTATCCGCCTTCTTAAGAAAGTGGGGGCGGATGTCCATGTTGCGATGACAAAAAACGCCGAACTGTTCGTCGCGCCCACCGCATTGCGGGCCGTTTCGGGCAACCGGGTACTTACCGCCGATTGGGGGCATCAGGATGATGCCTTTGACCACTTGAACATTACTGAAAGCGCTGATGCCGCCTTGATCGCCCCGGCGACTGCGAACTTCATAGCAAAAATGGCGCATGGTATCGCGGATGACCTTCTTTCTACCTCGGTGCTGGCCTTGCAATGTCCGGTGTATGTGGCCCCGGCGATGAATCCCCGGATGTTGCACAACCCTGCCGTTGTGGAAAACCTTCGCATTCTCGAATCACGGGGAGTGCGCATCATTCCGCCGGAAAGCGGTGAGATGGCATGTGGCGATGAGGGGGAGGGGCGCTTGCCGGCACTTGAAACATTGCGGGATGTCTTGCTCGCCGCCGCCGTGCCTAAACACGACTTTGACGGGAAGAACATCATTGTCACCGCCGGTCCCACCGAGGAGCCGATTGATCCCGTACGCTGCATCACCAACCGGTCTTCGGGCAAAATGGGAATAGCCATCGCCCGCGCCGCCGCCGCACGCGGAGCGCGGGTGACGCTCATTCACGGCCCGGTCGCGGTTCCGTTGCCGGCGGGAATGGAGAGCATTGCCGTCCGGACCGCGCAGGAGATGTTGCAGGCGCTGGAGTCCCGTTTTGAGGCGTGCGATATGCTGGTGATGGCCGCTGCTGTGTCTGATTACCGGGCCGCCGCCCCCGCGACGAAAAAGATAAAGAAGAAGGATGCCCCGTTGACGTTGGCGTTGGTGCAAAATCCTGATCTGCTGGAAATTCTCGGCAAGAAAAAGGGGAGCCGCGTGATAGTCGGTTTTGCCGCCGAAACAGATGATGTAGAGCACAACGCGCGGGAGAAAATGAGGGGCAAGAATCTCGACCTTGTTTGCGCCAACGATGTAAGCCGTCCCGGAATCGGGTTCGGGAGCGCATACAACGAGTTGGTAATCATTCCTCGCGGACAGGAACCGTTGCATACCGGAAAACTCACGAAAGAGGCGCTGGCCGATATCGTTCTTGATGAAGCGTTGAAGGCGGGGGCAATTGCGATTGTCACGCCCGGCGAAACAAAATAATCCTTCACCGGATGGGAATGCGATGAAGGAGATCGAGACATATTTCCGGTATCTGCGGACGATCGGCGTCGAATTTATCGAACCGGGGCCGTTCTCCGCCGCGCCATCCGCCTGCGGCGATCTTGAGGAGATCGGCCAGGAAGTCGCCGCCTGTACCGCCTGTGGCCTGCACAAAACGCGTATCCAAACGGTGTTTGCGGGCGGAAGCCCATCCAGCGGCCTTATGTTTGTGGGTGAGGCGCCGGGAGCGGACGAAGACGAGCAGGGGAAACCGTTTGTGGGGCGTGCCGGGCAATTGTTAACAAAGATGATTGAGGCGATCGGTTTTCGGCGCGAAGATGTTTATATTGCCAATGTGCTCAAATGCCGGCCTCCCAAAAACCGCGACCCTTTGCCGGACGAAGTTGCCGCGTGCGAAGGATATCTGAAGCGGCAGATCGCGGCAGTGAAGCCGGTGATCATCTGTGCGTTGGGAACCCACGCCGCCCACACCCTTCTCAGGAACGATACGCCTATCAGCCGCATGAGGGGGCGCATCTATAATTACGAAGGGGTGCCCCTTATCCCGATCTATCATCCTTCCTTTTTGCTGCGTTCCCCAGCGAACAAAAAGGAGGCGTGGGAAGACCTGCAAAAACTGCGGGATGAATACTGGCGGTTGAAAAAGAAGCCGGATAACGGTTGAATGGGCGGCGGATGAAAACATTTTTAAAGACCATCCTTATGGCGGTAGGGCGGAGTTTCGCCATGATCGCCACATTCTTGTCATGGACGATTGAAACGGCGGCCCATTTCGTGAGTGCCCGTACCATGCGCCAACTCTTGATCGCGGCGGCCGCGTTTGCCGGCGGATGCGCAATTGGCGTGGCGGCGCTGGCGGCGGGTTACATAAGCTACTATCGCGGCAAGATGCCGGATGTTTCGCAGTTGAAGAACTACAATCCGTCCTTGATGACCACTATTTACGACCGCAAGGGAAATGTCGCGGCGGAATTTTACACAGAGCGGCGCATCCTCCTCAAATATGAAGACATTCCCGATCCTATGAAACAGGCAACTATCGCCATAGAGGACGATAAATTCTTCCAACATGGCGGCATCGACATCATGGGGATATTCCGCGCGGCAATCGTGAACCTGAAGGCGGGGGAAGTAGTACAGGGGGGGAGCACCATCACCCAGCAGGTGGCCAAAGTGATGTTCCTGTCGCGGGAACGGACCTTCGCCCGGAAGCTCAAAGAGTTCATCATCGCGTTTGAACTGGAACGGCATCTGACCAAAGAGGAAATACTGGATGTGTATCTCAATCAGATTTATTACGGACATGGCTGTTACGGCGTGGAAGCGGCCGCCAGACTTTATTTTGACAAGCCCGCTAAGAAGCTGACCCTGGGCGAAATGGCGCTTTTAGCCGGCCTCCCCAAAGCGCCCAATAATTACTCGCCGTTTAACAATGAGAAGGGGGCCCTTTACCGGCGGGGGTTGGTTTTGCGGCGAATGCTCGATTCTCATTACATCACGCAGGAACAGGCTGACAAAGCGAATGCCGAGCCCCTTAAACTTGCCGATTTCAGGCATACGCCAAACGAGGTTCCGTATTTCGCCGAGCACATCCGCCGCTATCTGTACGCAAAATATGGGGCCGACAAGCTCTATCATGAGGGCTTGAAGGTCTATACCACCCTGGATACGGGTTGGCAGTTACAGGCGCAGAAATCGTTGGCGGCCGGTATCGAGGAGAATGACCGCCGCATCGGGTGGCGCGGCATTGTGGGGCATATCGATCCCACGCGGGAAGAACCGGACTGGGAGAAGCTGAACCCCGCGTCGGAGAAGTATGAGGAAAAGGATTATTATGCCAAAGGCAAAGCCTATAAAGCGGTAGTGACGAAGGTTGTTCCGGAACGGATAACCGTGTCGGTTAACGGCGTGCCAGGCACCATAGAAGCGGCCTCTTTCGCATGGGCCCACGAGTATAACCCCAACGAGGATGGCCGGTCCTATCTGCCGGTGAAGGACGCCACCCGATTGGTGAAACCCGGTGACATCATCGAAGTAAAGCTGTTGGAGAATATTCGAAAAGGCTTTTTGCAGCTGATGCTGCATCAAACTCCCACGCTCCAAGGGGCGTTGGTGAGCATCGATTACACCACCGGAGAGATCCGCGCGATGGTCGGCGGATATGATTTTGAAAAGAGTCCCTTCAACCGGGCTGTACAGGCGTTGCGCCAGCCCGGTTCCGCCTTCAAACCGATCATCTATTCCGCGGCGTTGGATCGCGGTTTTACCCCTTCCACCATAGTGATCGATTCGCCGGTGACGCTGGAAGGGGCCGAAGAGGATCAATCATGGAAGCCGGCCAATTTTGCCAACGCGTTCTACGGGCCGACAACCATCCGCACCGCCGTTACGGAATCGCGGAACGTGGTCTCAATTAAGGTGTTGGACAAGATCGGCGTCCATTACGTGATCGATTGGGCCCGTGCGATGGGAATAGTCTCTCCCTTGAAACCGAATCTTTCCATAGCGCTCGGTTCGTCGAGCATGTCTCTGATGGAATTGACTTCGGCCTATGGCGTGATTGCTGATAAAGGGATCCGGCAGGACCCCATCTCCATCCGCCGTATTGAAACTCTTGACGGGAAGGTGTTGGAATCCGCTTCGCCAACGCCGGTTCAGGTGATACCTGAAGATACAGCGTATCTGATGACCAACGTGATGACTGGCGTGGTGGAGGAAGGAACCGCCACGGCCGTCCGTGCCTTGGGGGTTCCAACAGCGGGTAAAACCGGCACCACCAACGATTATGTGGATGCCTGGTTCATCGGTTTCACCTCGGGCGTGGTGACGGGTGTTTGGATCGGCCGCGACCAGCGTGAACCGATCGGCAAAAATGAGGTGGGCGGCCGTGCCGCAGCTCCGATTTGGCTTAACTATATGCGCACGGTAATCAAGGATTCGGGGGTGAAACCGTTTACGCCCCCCAAAAACGTTGTTTTCGTGCGGATCAACAAAGAGACAGGGTTGCTGACCACGCCGGATGACCCGCAATCATTTTTTGAAGCTTTCAAGGAAGGAACAGAGCCCCACGAGTTTTACAAACGTCCGGTTTCCAAAGCGGGTATTCCAGTGCCCCCCGCGCCGGAGAACGCGCCAGCGGCTCACTGATCCAGTTATTCCAAAGTAGTTCAATAATGAGTAAGTCTGTAGTACAATCGGCCTTGGACTGGAGGTTTTATTGCGAAATAGCCAGCGTGGATTGCCGGTCTGGCCGAAGCAAGGGGGAGATGTGATGAAATTGCATAACACTAACGGACTTTACCGTTTCTGCGCCCGGATGCTTGTGCTGGTTGTCTTTTCTTCTGTGTTCTGGTTTGCCTCGCCGGACAATGCTTTTGCCGAGTTGCGGGTCACCGCCGGTGTCGAGCGGTTCAGCTGGGGAGAATATAGCGGGGGCAGCAAGCTGCTTGATGAAAGCGGTCCGCGCTACGCTCTCGGACTGACGTGGCTGATGGAGGGCCAGTCCGGCCTGTTATGCGGCTATAACGGCAAATTTTACTTTAACGATGTCACATATAACGGACGGGACAGCAATGGGGCGGCCCTTTCCTCCAACACCGGTTATCAGGGAATGCTGAATGAAGGGGTATTGCATTACCGGGTTGAATCGGACATCAAGCCTGATGAAACGGATCGGCATTATCTCGATCTGGTTACCGGGCTTGGTCTGGATTATTGGGTTCGTGATATCAAGGGAAGCGGCGGCATTTCGGGTTATAAGGAAACCTACATGATAGGTTTTCTACGTGCCGGGCTTGTGATGTTGCCGGTGAAAAACGGATTGGAAGTTGCCGCAGGCTTCAAATATCCCTTATATCTGAATGAAAAAGCCGGTTTTCAAAGCGCCGGGTTGGCCGATGCCGACCTTGTGTTGACGCCAAAGCCCGATTTAAGCTATTACGGCTCTATCGGCTGGCGTTTTGAGAACGCGGTGAGCGTTACCTTTGATTTCGACAGTTACCGGTTCAAGGAATCGGATCCCGTTTCCTATACCGTTGGCGGTGTTGCGGCGGCCAATCCAATGGTGCAGCCGGAAAGCCGCATGGAGGTTTATACCCTGAAGGTGGGGTATTCGTTCTGACCGGCCCCGCCGCAAAAGTCCCTGCCGTAACTGGTGTGGGCGCGCTCAAGTTTTTCCCCGGTTGACCGTTAACCATTACGTGCCTTCAATGCGGGGATCAAACGGATGAACATTCTCATTACCGGCGGCGCCGGATTTATCGGCTCCCACCTTGCCGATGCCCTTGTCTTGCGCGGCCATGCGGTGCGCATCTTCGATAATCTCGATCCGCAGGTGCATCCCGGCGGCGATCCGCCGCACTATTTGAATCCCACCGCCGAATTCATCAAGGGGGACGTGCGCGACCGCGCCGCATTGAAAAAGGCGCTTGTTGGGATCGATGCGGTGTCTCATCATGCCGCCGCCGTGGGGGTGGGGCAATCGCAGTACAGGGTAGAGCATTATACCGATGTGAATGTCCGGGGAACCGCCGTGTTGATGGATATTATCGCCAACGAACCCCACGCCGTGCGCAAAGTTGTGGTTGCTTCAAGCATGAGCAGTTACGGCGAAGGGGAGTACGCCTGTTCCCACTGCGGTACCCTGAAAGGGATCATGCGCCGCGCCGCCGACCTTGAAAAAGGGGATTGGGGCAACTATTGTCCGCAGTGCGGCGGGCAGTTGAGCGCAACGGCGACGCGCGAAGAGGCGCGCCGCACCCCCAATTCGGTATATGCCATCAGCAAGATGGCGCAGGAAGAGATCGTTTTGAATATCGGAATGACCTATGGCATTCCGTCCGTGGCGTTGCGCTACTTCAATGTTTACGGCCCGCGGCAATCGCTCTCCAATCCGTATACCGGCGTCGGGGCCATTTTCATGTCCCGTATCAAATGCGGCAACCGCCCGGTGGTGTACGAAGACGGCGGGCAGACACGCGATTTCGTATCGGTGGACGATGTGGTGGCCGCCAACCTGCTGGCGCTGGAAAAAAGCGGCGCCGATTACCATGCGTTGAATATCGGCGGTGGCGTGCCGACGCCGATAAAGGCGGTTGCCGAAACGCTGGCCCGGTTGAACGGCCGCCCCGACATCGAGCCGCAGATCACCGGCACGTACCGCAAGGGGGACATCCGCCACTGCTATGCCGATGTCACCCGCGCGCGGGAACTGCTCGGTTATGAACCGGCTGTCGCATTTGACGAGGGGATGTTCCGCCTTATTGAATGGGCGCGCACCACCGATGCCGATGACAAATTCGACCTCGCCGCCAAAGAACTCTCCGACAAAGGACTGGTATAGGTTCCGTCACTCCATCGTGGTTTCGCCGGTCTTGTCGATGGCGCAGATGAGCGTGTGCCATGCCAGCGAGGCGCACTTGATGCGCGACGAAAATTCCCGCACCCCCTGAAAGATCGTCAGCTTGCCGAGGTGGTGTTCCTGCGTGGCTGGGTCCAGGTCGCCAAGCACCATTTTGTGGAACTCCTCAAACACCACTTTCGCTTCCGTGGCGGTTTTTCCTTTCAGAAAGGTGGTCATCAGGCTGGCGCTCGCCTTGCTGATGGCGCAGCCCGAACCGGTGAACGAGACATCTTCTATCACGTCGCCCGGCGTGATCTTCAGGTAGATGTTTATCTTATCGCCACAGAGCGGGTTGTGCCCGTTGCAGGAATGGGCGGTATCGCCGATTTCCCTGAAGTTGCGAGGGTTTTTGTTATGATCCAGTATCACTTGTTGATACAGCTCGTTTTGGTACGACATTACGCAAACACCTCCAGCACCTTATGCAGGGCTTTGGCAAGTTGATCGATCTCCTGCTTCGTATTGTAAAACGCCAGCGAAGCCCGGCTGGTTGCCGGTACGCCGAAGCGGGCCATCAACGGCTGGGCGCAGTGGTGGCCGCCCCGCATGCAGACCCCTTCGTGATCGATGATGGTGACAATGTCATGAGGATGCGCCGCATCCATCGTAAAAGAGATGATCGCCCCTTTGTGGGGGGCGGTGCCGATGATCTTCAATCCCGGCACCGTTGAAAGGACTTTGGTGCCGTATTCCAACAACTCATGTTCATAGGCGGCGATGTTGTCCATCCCGATCCCGGTAAGGTAATCTACCGCAGCGCCCAGCCCTATCACCTGCGAGATGGCGGGAGTGCCCGCCTCGAACCTGATCGGCGGTTTGGAAAACGTGGTCTTCTCGATGCTGACCGCATTGATCATGTCGCCGCCCGATACATACGGCGGCAACGCGTCCAACAGTTCGTATTTGCCGTAAAGGACGCCGGTGCCGCTGGGACCATACATCTTGTGGCCGGAGAAGGCGAAGAAATCGCAGTCGATATCCCGCACGTCGATCGCCATATGCGGGGTGCTTTGTGCGCCGTCTACCAGCGCTTTCGCCCCAAAGTCGTGGGCCATTTTGCAGATCGCTTTTACCGGGTTTACCGTTCCCAAGACGTTGGAACACATGGTCACGGCGACCAGCTTGGTCTTTGGGCCGAGGAGTTTGGCGAACTCGTCCATGATGAGTTCGCCTCTGTCGGTGATCGTCGCGACTCGGAGCACCGCCCCTTTCTCCTGGCAGAGGATCTGCCACGGCACGAAATTGGCGTGGTGTTCCATATGGGTGACGACGATCTCGTCTCCCGCCCCGATGAATTTTTTTCCGAAGCTGTACGCGGCGAGGTTGATCGCCTGGGTGGCGCCACTCGTAAAGATGATCTCGCGGGGGTCGGCGGCGTTGATAAACTTCTGCACGTTCTTCCGCACCAGCTCGAACTGGTCGGTGGCGCGTTCGCCCAGCCGGTAGCTGCCCCGCCGCACGGTGGCGTACTCCTTGCTGTCGAAGTCGCGTATCCTGTTGATGACGGCCCACGGCTTGTGGGTGGTGGCGGCGTTGTCAAGATAGACCAGCGGTTTCCCTTCTTCCAATGCACCCAGCATGGGGAAGTCGGCCCTGATCTTCATTACGTCAAAATGAGGCATGTCAATTCACTCCAAAACCTTTAGCTTCCAGTTTGCCGATGAGCATGTCGCGGGCGTCAAGGGCTGCGTCCACCTGCGGAATAGCCGCGATGACGCTTTGCGCGAAACTCGTGGTGAGCAGCGCACGCGCCCGCTCCTCCGGAATGCCCCGGCTTTTTAAATAGAATATCTGATCTTCATCGATCTTGCCGATGGTCGCCCCGTGGGTGCATTTCACATCGTCGGCATAGATGGAAAGCCACGGCTTGTTATCCGCCGTGGCGTCCGGCGACAGCATGAGGTTGTTCACCAACTGGTTGCTGTCCGTAAGTTGCGCATCCGGGTGGACGGTCACGCAGGAATCCACGCTGCTGTGTCCGTTGTCGCTCAGGATGTTTTTAAAATGCTGGCGGCTTTGGCAGCGGGGCGCTTCGTGGTGCACACGGACATAGTGGTGCGCCTCTTCCTTCTTTTCCAGGATGGTCACGCCTGAAAGCGAAAGCTCGGCTCCTTCCCCCTGCAGGCGGCATTCGTGGTGCTGCCGCGTCATGCGGCTCCCTTTGCAGGCGGTGACGCCGCTAAAGCGGGCGTATTTTTGAGCGGTCATGCGTATATTGGCCAAGTGAATTGCCGCCGCATCGTCGGACTGTATAAAAGCCCAGTCGAGCGTGGCGGCAACGCCAAGCCGCAGATCGAAAAGGGCGTTGGAAAGGTATGCTCCCGCTTCGCCGGCCGTTTTTACGATGACAACCGCCTTGGCCCCTTCGCCGAGGTCGAGCGTGACCGCGGGGAACGTTGCATTCAGCCGCTCATTGGCGGAGGTTGAGTAGACGATGATCTGCAACGGCGCGGAGAGTTTCGTCCCCGCTTTGACCCCTATGGCGAGGCCGCCAGAGCAGAACGCCCCGTTCATCGCGGCGGTAATATCGTTTGTGGCGGCCGCCGCGTCACGCAGGCGCTGCCCCACTTCCGTCATGGCGTCGATCAGCGGGCGGACGGTCAGTTCTTCCCGTACCGCGCTTATATCGGAAAGTCCCGGATAAAAGACGCCGTCGCCGATGACGAGGAACGATTTTTCACAGCCGTGGTAAACAAGCCTCCGCACCGTGTTGCACGAGAGCGAGTCAACGCCGAACTTCGGCTGGAACGGGGTATCGATGTGCGGCCGGATGCGGACAAAGGTGAACATCTCATGTTTTCGGCCAGGCAACCCGCCGATTTCCATGATCCGCGCGAGCGATGCTTCGTTCACCGCCCGGAACTCCGCTTTTTGGACAAAGCAGTCCAGCGCCGCGAAAAAAGGGGAATCCTTTACTATCGGTTCTCCGGGAGCCATCTTATTTCTCTTTCAGGTAGCTGTCGTAGCCGGTTGTCTCCAGTTCCTCGGCAAGGTCCATGCCTCCGGAACGGACGATCTTTCCCCGGATCAGCACATGCACATGGTGCGGCTTGATGTACTGCAATATGCGCGGGTAGTGGGTAATGATCATCAGGCTGTTGCCCGGTCCCGCCAGCTTGTTAACACCTTCCGCCACCACCTTTAGCGCGTCTATATCGAGGCCGCTGTCGATCTCGTCCAGTATCGCCACTTTTGGCTCTAGCAGGGCCATCTGGAGAATTTCGTTCTTTTTCTTTTCGCCGCCGGAGAAGCCTTCGTTCACCGCCCGCTCCTTGAAGCGGCTGTCCATGCCGAGGAATTTCATTTTTGCGTTGAGCAGTTCGTCGAAATCAAGCGGATCGACCGGCTCCAGCTTCTCGTGTTTGCGCTTTTCGTTGTAAGCCATGCGCAAAAACTCGGCATTATTCACGCCGGGTATCTCCACCGGGTACTGGTAGGCGAGGAACATCCCCTCCAGCGCCCGTTTCTCGGGCGGCATCTCCAGCAGGTTTTTTCCGTTGAAGGTCACGCCGCCGCCGGTGACGGCGTAGGCGGGGTGGCCGATGAGTATCTTGCTCATGGTGCTCTTGCCGTGGCCGTTCGGCCCCATGATGCCATGGATCTCCCCCGGCTTCACGGTGAGCGATATTCCCTTGAGGATCTCGGCTTCGCCGTACCCTGCGCGCAATCTGTTTATTTCAAGCATGTAGTCTCTCCGTTCGTCAGCCGACGCTGTGTTCCAGTTTCAGCGCGAGCAGTTTTTGCGCCTCCACTGCGAACTCCATCGGCAGTTGGTTGAATACGTCTTTGCAGAATCCGTTAAGTATCGTCCGTATAGCCTCTTCCTTCCCGATGCCGCGTTGCTGGAAGTACAGAAGCTGTTCTTCGCTGATCTTGGAAGTGGACGCTTCATGTTCCACCTGGGCGTTCTCGTTCCCCACGTCGATGTAGGGGAACGTGTGTGCCGAGCATTTGTCCCCCACCAGCATGCTGTCGCACTGCGTGTAGTTGCGCGCCCCCTCCGCCACGCTGGCGACTCTCACCAGGCCGCGGTAGGCGTTGCTGGCCACGTCCGCCGAAATGCCTTTCGAGATGACGACGGAGCGGGTGTTCTTTCCGATGTGGATCATCTTGGTGCCGGTGTCGGCCTGCTGATGACCGGTGGTAAGCGCCACCGAGTAGAATTCGCCCTGCGAGTTGTCGCCGATCAGCACGCAACTGGGGTATTTCCAGGTGATGGCGCTGCCGGTCTCTATCTGCGTCCAGCTTATCTTGCTGTTGGCCCCCTGGCATTTGCCGCGCTTCACCACGAAGTTGTAGATGCCCCCTTTGCCGGATTCGGGGTCGCCCGCGAACCAGTTCTGTACCGTGCTGTATTTGATGTCGGCATTATCCAGCGCCACCAGTTCCACGATGGCGGCGTGCAGTTGCCGGGTGTCGAACGCCGGGGCGGTACACCCCTCGATGTAACTGACCGAGCTGTTTTTGTCGCAAATGATTAGCGTCCGCTCGAACTGGCCGGTCTCTTCCGTATTGATGCGGAAGTAGGTGGACAGTTCCATCGGGCATTTGGTGTCGGGCGGGATGTAGACGAAGGAGCCGTCCGAAAACACGGCGCTGTTGAGCGCGGCGTAGAAGTTGTCGGTAATGGGCACCACCGAGCCGAGGTATTTTTTCACCAGATCGGGATGCGTGTGCAACGCCTCGGAGATGGAGCAGAAGATGATCCCCTGCTTGGCCAGCTTTTTCTGGTGGGTGGTCGCCACGCTCACCGAGTCGAATACCGCGTCCACCGCCACGTTGGAAAGCCGCTTTTGCTCCATCAGCGGAATGCCGAGTTTTTCGAAAGTATGCAGGATTTCCGGCGGCACCTCGTCTATGCTTTGCAACTTTTCCTTCTTCTTCGGGGCGGAGTAGTAGGAGATGTCCTGAAAATCTATCGGGTCGATCTGCAGGTGCGCCCACGTGGGGTGCTTCATGGTGAGCCACTGGCGGTAGGCTTTCAGGCGGAACTCCAGCATGTACTCCGGTTCGTTTTTCTTCGCCCAGATGGCGCGGATTGTTTGCTCGTTGAGCCCCTTGGGCAGGACGTCCGCTTCAATGTCGGTGGTGAAACCGTATTTGTATTCCCGCTTTGTCAGCTCGGAAATGTCTTGTTTCTTATCCGTGTCGGCCATAAAAACCTCTGCAATGAAACGTGTTGATTTCCTATTATCTTAACATGATTTATAAAGGGAAATCTTCTGAATGCGGTTTGATAAAAGTCTGGGTGTCAGACGGGAACGGGCCGGAACGCTTTGCGCGCCTCGTGCGCCAGCAGGAAGAGGGCGGCCGAGGCCAGAGGAAAACGCCACTCTGCCGGTGAAAGCGGGGCGGTGTGGAAAAAGGGGTGAATCCACGGCACATAGACGATCGCCAGCACGAAAAGGAGCGAGGCGAAAAAGGCGGCCAACAAGTGGCCGTTGGCGAACAGGTATGGGTTAAATACGGACATCGCGGAGCGGCGTGAAAGTATATTCATGAATTGGCAGAGGACGATGGTGCCGTAGCTGGCGGCCAACGCCCGTTCGTAGTGAAGCGTTTCATGCGCGGGGCCGTAGTAGATGCCCATGAACGAACTGAACGCGAACAGCCCCATAAGGAAGCCAAAGAAGATTATGTTCGGTAGTGTTTCCCGGTTGATGATGTGGTGATGCAACGGGCGTGGAGGGCGGGTCATGAGGTCCGCCTCCGGCGGATCGTAGGTGAGAAAAGTGAGCGGGAGCATCTCGCCGATAAGGTCCACGGCGAGAATCTGCACTGCCAGCAACGGTTGGGGGATTCCCCAAAAGCCCCCCGCGAAACCGAGCAGCACACAGGCAAGTTCGCCGAAGTTCGAGGTGAGGGATGATGCGATGGTTTTTTCCAGGTTGCGGTAAATCGTGCGCCCTTCGCGGATGGCGACGACAATGGTGGCAAAATTGTCGTCCAGCAGCACCAGATCGGCCGCTTCACGCGCAACCTCGCTTCCCTTGAGCCCCATGGCGATGCCGATGTCGGCCCGCTTGAGCGAAAGGGCATCGTTGACGCCGTCGCCGGTGACCGCCACCACCTCGCCCTGCGCCTTGAGCATTTCAACGATCCGCAATTTATCTTTGGGCGTAACGCGTGAGAAAATGACCGAGCGCGCCTGCAACGCCCGCCCCACCGCCGCATCATCCATTCGCTCAAGTTCTTCGCCGTTTATGACATCCGGCAGGCGGTGTCCATCGGCCAACATGCCGATGGAGTGTGCCACCGACTTTGCGGTGGCGGCGTTATCGCCGGTAATCATCATCACCTTCATTTGGGCGGCATAAGCGGCGGCAACTGCGGCCTTCACGCCATCGTGCAGCGGGTCTGCCATCATGACCATGCCGGAGAAGATGAGGCCCTTTTCCACATCCTCCTGCGTATATTCATCACGTATGTTGATGTCACGGTACGCCAGCGCCAGCACCCGCAGCGACCGGATGGCATGGCTCCGCGCAAGGTTTAACAGCCGTTCCCGGTCGGTTTCCGTCAGTGGTTTTACAGCCCCCTGGTCCGTGTAAGACGTACACGCCGCCAAAACGGTCTCCGGGGCGCCTTTGGCAAAAACGATCCGCTTGCCTTTATGTTGGCGTACCACCGACATCCGCTTCCGTTCATTATCAAAGGGGAAAAAAGCTATGCGCGGATAGAGGGCGTCAACTTCGTCGAGGTTATACCCGGCTTTTTGGGCGAGTGTGGCAAAAGCCGAGTCGGTCGGATCCCCGACGGCATACCAAACGCGGTGTTCGGCATCGGGCGGGTGGACGGTGCCGGTGGAGGCGAGGTAACCATCGAGGAAAACGACCTTCAGGTCGCCAATGGTTTCGCGGTGATAGCTTCTCCCCTCCATATCGACGATTTCGCCGACCGGGGCGTAGCCATTGCCTGAGACAAAAAATACCCGGCCGCCAAAATGGCAATGGTTGATGGTGATCTCATGGCGGGTAATGGTGCCGGTCTTGTCGGAAGCTATGACGGTGGCGGCTCCAACAGTTTCTATGGCGGAGAGTTTCTTTGCCACGGCGTTTTGCCGTGACAGCCGCCGCATCCCCAGCGCCAGGGCGCCGGAAATCTGGGTTGGCATACCCTCGGGCACCAGAGCGGCCGCCACGCCGATGGAAAAGGCCAGCGCCTCGAACAAGGGGGTCTGAAAAAAAAGTTTCACGGCGAACAGGACGGCCATCACCACGAGCGTAATACGGGTGAGCTTGCGCGCCAGGTCGGTCACCTCTTTTTGCAAAGGGGAAGGGAGCATGCTGATCTCTTCCGTGCCGGCGGCGATGCGGCCGATCTCGCTGTTCATGCCTGTGGCAAAGACAATACCGCGGGCCACCCCGCGGGCTACCGTTACGCCGCTGAAGACGCAGTTATCCTGGTTGGTCACCGGGGCGTCGCAAGTGATTTCCAGCGTGTGGTTTTTGGGCTGTGGCATTGTTTCGCCGGTAAGGAGGAAATCGTTGGTGGCGAAATTCTCGCTGTCGGTAAGACGGATGTCCGCCGGCACGCCGTCTCCCTCTTCCAGAAAAACCACATCACCGGGAACAAGATGCAGGGCGCTTATTTCCAATACCGAGCCATTGCGCACCACCTTTGCATTGGGCACCATCAAAGCCACCAGGGATTCGAGGATCTTTTCCGACTTATATTCCTGATAAAAACGGATGCAGGTGTTGACCACCACGATACCGAACATAAGCAACGCGTCACGGTACGCCCCCAGATAGATGGAAATGAGGCCCGCCACAATGAGGATGATAACCAGCAGGTCGGTCAACTGCTCCATTGCGATGCGCGCCACGGATCGCTTGTTTGTTTTCTCAAGCCGGTTGAACCCGCGGCTTTTCAGGCGGTGGTCCGCTTCTTCGCCGGAAAGCCCATTTTCCGGATCGGTTTGCAACGCGGCGGCTGCTTCGGAAATCGAACAACGGTAATACTTAATGTCGATCATTGCAGTTCCATTGTAATACGGGTTCCACCGGCGGCGGGCAAAGTACCGGTTGACACTGTTGATGCAAACTCATAAAATCATGGCGGGATAATGCAATGTAATTCATAGTGTTTTGCCCGATAGGCCGGGGGGACCTGCAACGATGGCGTCAAACACGGAACCGATACTGGAAAAACTCGATGAACTCGCGCTTTCGTGCACCATGGCGGATGCCGAGCTCACCGACCTTTCCACCACGGTGGGGATCAGCCAGCAAGTCGATGCGATAAAAATACTTGTGGCGCCGTTTGAACCTAAGGAGATGTGGATCATCTTTGAGGGGCTCGGCCAGGTGCTGGAAAAGGTTTTGCTGTACCAGCTGGAACCTCATTCCGGGCCGCTTGTGATGAAGCAGATCGACGAAGCGATCAACCTCTGCCGCGATGCCCTTGGTCCTTCTTATGATGCCGGAAATTTCGCCGGACGCGCGGCATCGCTGATGTCGATTTTGAAAGACAAATTTGGCATAACGCCGAAGATGCCGCCGGCGGCGGCGCCAACCACCATCGAACCCTCCGCAGTGGAAGGTAAGCCGGAGCCGGATACCGCACCGCAACACGCGGAGGTGGGTTCAAGCAAGATTGTCCTCATGGACGAAAACGATGTGGTGATCTTCGACGGCTTCCTGGAAGAGTCCACCGAAATGATCAACAAGATCGAAGAGTACGTCATGGCTCTGGAAGAGAATCCACAGAACATGGATATCATCAATTCGCTCTTCCGGGTCTTTCACTCACTCAAAGGTGCGGCCGGCTTTCTGGGGATGAACGAGATCAACACGCTCTGCCACGACGCGGAGAATCTTTTGGATAACGCCCGCAAGGAAAAGATGACCGTGGACCGCGAGTTTAGCGACATCGTAATGGTGGTGCGCGACACCCTGGAAAAAGGGCTTGGCGCCATCAGTGAGACGCTGAACGAGGGAAAGAATAACCTGCCGAATTATACCGGGACCGTTTCGAGGCTGGCTATCGAGCCGGTGCTCACCTTGATTGACCGCAAACTTTTCGGCGGCGGGGATGAAGAAGAACCGGTTTCGCCGAAATTGGGCGAGATAC
>JAKAGL010000134.1 GCA_021815535.1 bacterium | reverse complement strand
CTTGTCATCTTCCGCTCCGCCGTCGATCATGGCCATGGAACCGATCACCTTCGCCTCCATAATGGTCCGGGGCAGCACTTCCTCCTGACAGAGCACCAAAACATCCAGCGGGTCGTTATCCTCGCAATACGTTCGCGGAATGAACCCGTAGTTGGCGGGATAATAAACCGCGCCATACAGTACGCGGTCGACGACCATGAGGCCGCTTTTCTTGTCCAACTCGTATTTTACCTTCGATCCCATCGGTATCTCGATAAGTGCATTAACGACGGCAGGAGCTTTATCACCAGTTTCAAGGGAGTGCCAGGGATTGAAATATCTCATAACAAAAAAATCCTCACAAAAAAATGCCGATGCGGAAGGAGCCGGTGAGAATGTAACGGATAATTTACAACAAATCAATATCCCCGGCTAGTTTCAGGAATTAAAATAGTTCTCTCCTTAAATAAATTTGATAGTATGAATGTCGGAATTCAGCAGGTTGCCGTGTGTCATTAAGGCGGAAACCATTTTGGGAGCAAGGCACGTATGCCGGGAATGTTCGAAGGCCTGAAGGCCCTTGCCGTTGATGACTACGAAAACACCCGTAAGAAACTGGTGGTCATCCTGCAGCATCTTGGACTGCAGGTTTTGGAAGCGGCCAATGGCCTTGAGGCCCTTGAGGTTTTACGCACTGAAAAAGTCGACATCATCTTCACCGATATCGTCATGCCGGAGATGGATGGCTTTGAGCTTTGCATAGAGATCCGCAAAATTCCCGAACTGCGAACCCTGCCCATCGTGGTGGTCTCCACGCATGTGGACGGCAACTACATCATAAAAGGGCTTCGCACCGGCGCAGACGATTATATTTCCAAACCGATAGAACCTGACCTGGTGGAGAGGGTGATCGCGCGCATCACCACCACTGTGATCCCCCCAGCATAGGAAGCCGGAAAACCCATGACTGAAAAACACAGCCAAGCCGAAAACATGCTGGTGAAGCTGACAAACCTCGACCAGCTGTTAACGCTGGCAGGCGAGGTGATCATTACCTACACCAACCTTGATCTGACGTACAAACACCTGCAACAGCTCTACGACAAGAAAACGCCTGTCTCCCGCGAAACGGTGGATGGAGCAAAGGATCTCGCCAGCACTTCCGCCATCATATCGTCGAATCTGCACCATCTGGTCCAAGCCATCCGTACCGTGGATCTGACGGATCTTTCTTTTCGCACCCGCCGCCTCGTACGCGACATCGCGCGCAAAACGGGAAAGCGGGTCCGTTTTGAGTTCGAGGGGGAATCAACCACGGTGGACAAAACCATCGTGGAAAAACTTTACGACCCCATCTCGCACCAGCTGCGTAACGCCATCGATCACGGCATTGAAGACACTCTCGGCCGCCAACGCGCCGGAAAACCGGAGGAGGGGGTCGTATCTATCCGCGCATCCAACAGCGAAAATGAAACATTCATCGAAATAGAGGACGATGGCAAGGGGGTAGACATCCAAGCGCTAAGGCAGAAGGCCATCACCTTGGGCATTATCAAACATGAAGACCCGTTTACCGACGATGACGCGCTGGAGATCATGTGCATGCCGGGGATCTCCACCACCGCATCGGTTTCCGAAGTATCAGGCCGTGGGGTGGGCATGGATGTGGTGCGCGAGCAGATCACCGGTATGGGGGGAATCCTTACCTTCCACAGCACGCCGGGCAAAGGAAGCCTATTCACCTTCCGGGTGCCGCTGATATCCGCGGTTAACATCCTGGACGCGCTTGTAGTCCGTTCGGGAAATTTCTTCTTCGCATTCCCCATTAACAGCGTGGTCACCACCATTTCAGTAGAGCGCAAAGACCTGCACACCTCGATGCAAAAGGGAGAGATGATCCAGTATCTGGGGCACCTCCTGCCGCTGTACAGCCTCAACGAAGTCATCGACAGAGGACCGCTTGCGGATACCGGCGGATTGGTGCAAGTGCTGGTGGTCGAACATAAAGGGTTTACCATCGCCCTGAAAATCTCGGAGTTCTTCTCTCCGCAGAAACTTGTCATCATTCCGTTTAACGGCGCTCTGACCGTGAACGGCCTATCCGGCACCACCATTCTGGGGGGGCGGAAACTGGGATTCATTATTGACGTGCCATCGCTCATAGACCGGGCTACCGGAAAAAGGGGCGTACGCGGGCTGCGCAAAACATCGGAATCGGCAAAAAAAGACCTGTCGGCGGTATCGTCAGTGGCTCCCGCCGCAGCGTCTCAGGTACCGGGAGGGGGAGCACCGCCCGCCTCCACCGTGGCAGAATCACTCGCGCTGGACGATACCGGCGTAATCCGCCCCGGCGATGCCGCGGCCGCCACGCAGGAATTCATCGTAGAGATCGAAAAACTTCTGCCGTCACTCAATGAAGCGCTTTTCGCGCTGGAATCGGATCCGAATCATATCGAGCATATCAATAAAGCCTTCCGCATGTATCACACCATCAAGGGCAACTTCATCATGATCGGTTTCTCCAAAGGGGGGGCCACCATTCACAGCGTTGAATCGGTGCTGGACCGCGTACGCGGCGGCAAAATGCCGATGAGCGCCGAAGTGATGGATATATTGATGGACGGTGTGGCTTATATCGAAGAAGTCGTGCGCATCAGCAAAGCAGGGCAGTGGACCGATCAGCCTTCCACTGCCATTCTCGAGGCGAGCGCAAAAATTCTTCCTGAGGAAAAACCGCAGTTCCGCCGCGAAACGGATGTAACCGCCGAAGCGGTGCAACTTTCTCATGAGGCGTGGTTCCGCGCCAACAAATATAAAAAGGAGATGACCCCCTCCTACATGGCCTACATAGAGTTCGATGCGGGGAAACAACCGGCGTTTCTGGTTGCTTGTCTCATCTATAAGCGATTCACAGAAATAGGCGACGTGCTGGGAACCGTGCCGCCGCTGGAAGATATTGAAAAAGGATATATGTACGGAAAGCTGAAAGTTCTTTTTGCCAGCCCCGTCGAACCCGGGCTTTTGGAGGAATCCCTCGTACGGATACTGACGAGACACTATGGCGCGCAGGCGGTCAAATTCAGCAGGTTTGAATAACCATGAACGCATACTTCATCATAAGCGGAACCTTCCGGCCTGATCCTTCCGTTACCGCAACACTGAGAACCAATGACATCTCCATCGAGGAAGTGGAGATTCAGCAGGATGCAGAAGCGGTAATAAGCCTGTTTAAGGATCGTGACCCTGAGCTCATTTTTATTTCTCCGGTGTGGGAAGACCTTCTTTGCGTAAAGATTATCAATAACATTGAAATGATGCGAACGCCTTTCGAAACGCTCATTACAGACCGGCAACCCCTCATTCCGAATCTGGTGGCGGCATACAACGCCGGCCTCTCAGCATTCGTGGAACTGCCGCTTCACGACGATCTTTTTCAACAGGCATTACTCCGATGCCGCGCCAGACTCGAAAAGAAGATGGCTATCCTGGTCGCCGCAAACCGATTGAGAGCTTATGAACATGGAACCGTTCCCAATATTTTTTCCCCGCAGATTCTAGAGCGGGATCACCTGCTCTCCAAAGCCTTCATGGATCTCATTCAACAAAAAGGCCCGTTGGTGGCAAACAGCGTCCGATTGCTGCTGGTATTGTCATCCGAAGCCCAACAGCAGCGGTTCGGCGCATTTCTGCGCTCCATCGGGCTGCAGACCGTTGCCGCCAACAACATGCAGGAAGCGCTACGGGCCATTGAAAGCAGCGGCCCCTTCGCTATCGTCATTTCTGACAACATTCTGCCGGATGGCGATGCCTTTGGCTTGGTAAACACATTGCGGAAAAACCTGAAAGATAAGATGCCCCGTTTTATGGTCATCACCGGCTCTCCGGACAAGGCTTCAGAACTTTTGCGCCCCGAATCACACATCGACGACGTGGTACTCAAACCGGGCCCCGGGCACGACATCGAAATGATTCTCCCCACCATCATTTCCGGCATTTACCAAATCCGCGGATAATAGCATCTTCCACGTTATGACAGAGGATTTGCGATGAATCCTTTTTCTTTTTGCCGCCTCCACCGGTTACGGCTGTTTACACTTTAACAGCACTTTGCTGATGGAAAACGCGCGAAAAAAGACAACTCAATCACTTTGAAGTGGGTAAAACCCGGTTCTCTGTTCGCAATGATTTTTGGAGTGATGACCATATTGGCGGGAGGATCGGTTTTATTTTCCGAAGCTTCCCGCCATGCCGCAGGACATTATGTTCCGTTTGTCGTCTGGTCCAATTTTATTGTGGGCTTTGCATACATCGCCGCTGGCACCGGTATCTGGAAATCCGCACGATGGGCAGGCCCGGCCGCCGCTGCCATCGCAATCGCTACCCTTCCAATACTTGCCGCTTTCGGTGTCACCGTGCTGATGGAAGGAGATTATGAAATACGCACGTTCATTGCCATGACATTCAGTCTCAGCTTTTGGGCCGGCGTTGCATACGCCCTTTGCCCTTGCCGCAAGGGATGCGGTTCAATGTCCGCGGCCTGACATCTGACAGCTAGGCGCGGTATTTCATCCAAAAACGCCAGATACGCCAATGATCGGCAAATACAAGGGTATCGCCCATGCCAGGGAGTGGGGATGGCCGCCGTCTTAGTTGGAGTAGAGGCGGGAATTTTCGTTCAAAATGACCGCGGCGGTTTGGGAGATCATCTCTTTCAGCTTCGGGTCGCCGGTCTTGCCCATCAGCGCCACCAACGAATCCTTTTTCTGCATCAGACTATCGGCCAGCGGGGCCAGCCGTTTTGACGGCACATCCACGTTAGCCAAGGTGTTTTGGTAGAGTTCCAAATCGCTCAATGTGCCGTCGAGTTGGCGCAGCGCTTCGGCTTGAAACGGATTTTGGGCCTGCCCCATCACCGGTTGCGGATACATTACGGGCGCGGGTCCCGTTGCCGGCTTTGATTGCGTGGCCTGCCCCGTATTCATGGCGTCTTTTAAAAATGAGGCGAACGCATCGCCCGATACTTTATCGGTCTTCTTCGGTTCCTGTCCCGGCCTGCCCGTGGGATTGATTCCATCTATTTTCATTTGGTTCCCTTTTCAATATATTCATCAAACATATATACATATCGGGCGGCGTTTATTCTCACTTGATAGATTACTTTGCCTGCCCCCCCGGGTCAAATTTGCCTAGCATCGTCCCCCCTTCATTTTCCCGCCGGATACCGGTTTTTGAAGCAGAAACATACACGATACGCTTGTAACATCTTGAACATAATTGCATTATGGCAATTTTTTATTAACCTAATCTTAACATTTCATTAACAATGGCGTAATGCCCCTCCGGTAGAGTTGCCACCATGACGAGCCGCACTGCGGAACGGATGATAGCGGGGATTACCCCTTGGCCAAAAACCTTATGGAGGAAGCCTGAATGAAACGAAATCTGAAAAATATCGCGATGGCGATCGCCGTTGCTGGTGGATTGGTGATGGCGGTTCCGGCGGCGCATGCCGCAGCATTGACGGTGGACAAACAGTACAAGCCGTACAAAGCTGTGCGGGGAATCAGGGGAAACCTGAACTCCGTCGGTTCCGACACGCTGGCAAATCTGATGACCTTTTGGACTGAAAGCTTCAAGAAAAAGTATTCGAACGTGAACTTCCAGGTCGAAGCCAAAGGTTCCAGCACCGCGCCGCCGGCCCTCACCGAAGGGGTTTCCCAACTGGGGCCGATGAGCCGCACGATGAAGTCGAAGGAAGTGGACGATTTTGAAGCCAAGCGCGGATTCAAGCCGACCCCCATTAAGGTGGCGGTAGACGCGTTGGCGATATTCATAAACAAGGACAACCCGATCAAGAGCCTCACCCTGACGCAGGCGGACGCCATTTTCGGCAAGTCACGCAAGCGGGGCGCGCCGTCCGACATCACCTCGTGGGGCCAGCTCGGCCTGACGGGGGAATACGCCAACAAGCCAATCGTGATTTTCGGACGTAACAGCGCATCGGGCACTTACGGCTACTTCAAGGAACACACGCTTGATAAAGGTGATTACAAGGACTCCGTGAAAGAGCAGCCCGGTTCGGCCTCGGTGGTGCAAGGTGTTAGCGAAGACCGTTTCGCGATCGGCTACAGCGGCATCGGATATATCACCTCCGGCGTACGCGCGGTTCCGCTGTCGACGAAAGAAGGCGATCCGGTATATGACACCTCGCCCGAGAACGTCTACGGCGGCAAATACCCGCTGGCCCGCTACCTCCAAATCTATGTGGCGAAAGACCCGAAGAAGGGCTTGGACCCTGAAGTGAAGGAATTCCTCCGCTTTGTGCTGAGCAAGGAAGGACAGGAGATAGTGATAAAAGACGGCTTCCTGCCGTTGCCATACGATGTGGCTCAGGAGATGCTCAAGCAGCTTAAGTAAAAACAACCGTATAGGGTGTTCAACGCCGGGGCCGCAAGGCCTTCGGCGTTGTGTTATTTTACAGCCAGCGGTATAAGTGACGTTGAAAAAGGGGTGGCATGGGATCGGATAAACACGAGAAGATAGTCCTGCTGAAAGACCGCTTCGCCCGTTACCTGATAACCGCACGGGGGGTGACGGTTATTCTTTCGGTGGTGGCGATCATGATCTTAATTTTTAT
>JAKAGL010000133.1 GCA_021815535.1 bacterium | reverse complement strand
TTCAACTTACGGTTTTCTTCTTCCAGCGCCTTAAGCCGCTTGGCGTCGCTCAACTCCATCCCGCCGTACTTGGCTTTCCAGTTATAGAAAGTCGCATCACTGATGCCGTGATGACGACAAATCTCCTGGGTTTTCTTTCCCGACTCGTGCTCCTTCAATATCCCAATGATCTGTTCTTCCGAAAACCTCTTCTTCATGCGATTCCTCCTCGTTACTTATTTTAAGGAATTTCGCATTGGAAAATGCTCCAATCATTGGGGGAAGGTCAAGTTTCGGCCACAAAATTAGGGCTAATGCCAATATCGTTATTTGCTAGAAACTCTAAAATAACTTTCGAAATATCCCCCACACCCATCGGTGAAACCGGGATTAATTTAAGATCATATAATTCCAATGGCCTTGTAATCAAAACATCGCTGAGAAAAAAAACTAGTTGAAATTCTAAGGGTCCATTCCCGAGTCCTATTTGCCCACGCTCCTCTCTCTTTCTGAGAATTTCTTCAAATTTTGCGTTTACTTCAGCTTGGGAGAATATCTTTGAGCCTGGAGGGAGTGTCTCGACAATAAAACCAACCGGAATGATATTATCAAATGTACCATCGTCGTAATTGAGCCGTATCTCATTAATTACATAAAGGCCGAGTTTTCTATCTTTGAGAAAGTCGGTGCGAATTCCATATTGGCCTTCCTCGAAGAATACCTGAGCAGGGACGCTACCATCCCATTCTGTGTATAAGCTCCCTATATGGGATATAGTTATCTGAGAACTGCGGGGAATTTTCCCAACAGCCAATTCTGCGAGTTCAATCTCCAACGGGGATGTCAGAAAAATAGACGACGCTTTAAGAAGCGGAACTGGTAATAATGTGCTCATTTTTTTCCTCGTCTAATTAATTTGGCCATTATCGAGTGTTTCGAAATATCTTATGCCTAGTGCAAATCAACGGCAAGTAACTATAAAGCACCGATTGTTTACACGGTTTGTGCAAAATGCAGCTTTATGCTTCCATTTTTCACTAAGTGCAAGGTTATGCTTCCCAAATGGCAAATGGGGGGCTTTTTCCATTTTCTAAGACCTTGATATTATTGCCGGAGACTGCAAAGATATGGTTCCCATCGGTGCAATTTTATGGGTAAAGTTACAATAGCTGTAACTTTACCCATCTCTTTGCATCAAATGCAGCTTTATGCTTCCTTTTTGCCAGTGCCAATTGATGTGCATAATCCAACCACACACAGGCTGTTTTTCAAAAAAACCGGTTGATTTGACTTTTTATTACGGGGTCGCATATCTTGGTCTTCAGAGCAAAGGTGCCGAACAATGGCATAGGGGAGATGTCAGCTTAATGTTGATAGGGAGGGAGTATGGGGTTTTATATATTTTTGCTGCTTTGTTTAGCCGGTTATTTGATCTATTGCTACAATAATTTACGCAAATTGGCCGAGTTCATCAAGGAAGCTTGGTCAAACATCGGGGTTGTCGGGCGCAAACAGGTATCTTTGATCAACCAGCTTATTGACACTGTTAAGGGTTATCAGGAATCCGAAAAGCTGGTCATGCTTAAGATCTCTGATGACATGTCATCCGCCGGCAGCGTAAGCCAAATGCAACAGCAGTCAGGAATGGTTCTTTCCACAGTTAGCGGCATGGCGCGCGATTTTCCCGACCTGAAATCCAATGGTCAATACCAACGCTTGATAGATAGCATCCAGAAATGCGAAGATCAGATGGAAGCGGCGCGGAAAAGTTACAACCAATGCATCAGGGACTATAACTTGACCAGGACCTCGATCCCCACCGTGTTCTTTGCCCAGACACTGGGTTTCATGAAAGCATCTTTTCTGGAATTTGACGGCAGCGGAGAGTCGGGAGAGAACGCTACGATGAAGCAATTTACAACCGACGATGACGGAGAGCGCCTGAACGCCCTGCTCGGAAAGGCCGGCAGTAAGTTGATTGACATATCATCCAAGGCAATCGACGCTGGAAAAGATGCTACTGGAAAAGCCATAGAGGCAGGAAAATTGTACACAAAAAAAACACAGAATACGGCCAACGAGCCCAATTCAGGCCAACAACAGTAGTTGAAATAATCGTTCGCTGATGAACGCCACCGCCTAACAATGGGGCCGGTGGCGTGATTCGGCGGAAGGCGCTGTTATTCCCCGATAGTGGGACTTCGACCCCTGGATCCCAACCAACCGGCAGGATTTCCTGATGTTCAGCCCGAAGTGCCAAAGGGCATGTTCCACGCATTGCCGCTTCTTTTGGGGCTTTAGAACTTTCTTGTTCGGTGCAAACTTATGGGTAACGTTACAGCAAGGAAGACCGCTACATCACATATCCCGCATTGCGCAGGCCACCATATTTTCTTTCAACGCGCGGCACAGAAACTTTGCCCGCATATCCGCACGGCCTAAGGTTTCCACTTCCCTTGCTTGAGCTTCTTTGGAAAGACGGCTAGTCCGTCATTCTTGCGGTTTTCCCTCCTCGGGTAATCACATATTGATATCCAACACTGCGGATTGTTTTTATATACTCCACAGGTGAGTGGCAACGGAGTTTTTTCCGCAGATTGCTGATATGAACGTCAAGGCTCCGGTCAAAAGGCGACATTTCCCTGCCGAAAACCTCGCGGAATAACAGTTCCCGGGTAACCACATTACCGGCGTGGCGGAGGAGGATTTCAAGAACCGAAAATTCTATGGAAGTGAGCTCCATGACGGATCCTGCAATTTGAGCCTGCCGTGAAAAAGGATCAACCTCCACATCTCCCACCGTGATGAGAGCCGTATCGGCGGAAAACATCGGCTGGTCCGGCGCACCCACGCGGCGAAGAAGCGAACGGATGCGCGCGGCCATTTCGCGGGAATTTGCCGGTTTGGAAAAACAATCGTCAGCGCCCATTTCTAAAGCAGTGATGTACGACGCCGAATCATTGTGCGGGAAGCACACTATTATGGGAGATGCTGTCGCCTTACGTAGTGCGGCCAACTGTACAAAACAACCTGTCGCTGAAAACCCGGCATCGAAAATAAAAAGGGAATGAACCTTTTCCGCCGCGATACGCCCGGCATTTGTTCCAGCGGGCACCATGTCTATATGAAACAGTGTTGGATCGAGAACTTCACCTAGCCGCTCATACAGCCGCACATCATCGGAGAGAAGAATTATATTATCCAAACTGTACCATATGGTTGTTTGGGGAATTTGACGGACTCAACCGGCAAAAAGTTCACGCCACATGGTATTTTTGACGCTCGCCAATCACATCCACCCACCCCACCTATCGCAAATTCCGAGGAATAGGGGCCAAGGTAAATCATCCAAAAACCAAAATGCGCATAACCGCTTGATAACCAACCCCCATTATTTCTAAAGGATTAAACGTGCCCCCCACTATTAAGTTTATTTTGAACATCACCTATTGGCATACTTCCTGCTTTTTATACCCACTCAAACAAAGCATCCCATTATGCAAAGAATTGTAAAGAAAGACGATAAACCAAAAAATGCGCCGATACGCTCAGGAAAGAGCAAGGAAACCGGGTTGCGGCCGATTGGACAAACCAAACTTTTTTAGGAAAGGAAATAGTATGGATTCAACAATAGCGGGGTTGACTGGAAGCACTCAGGTAGTTTCGGGCGCCAGCGGATCAAGGCGAGGGGGAAGGTCGCTCGACAAGGCGCTTACCCAGGCGTTCCAAAACATCGACACCTCGAATTCGGGAAGCATTTCGAAATCGCAGTTCGAATCCGCTTTCCAAAACATGAAAATGCCGCCCGCGCTTAAATCCATGGGCGCCGATGCGTTGTACGCCAAGCTCGATCCGAATGGTACGGGAAGCGTATCCAAACAGGACTTCATCAGTGGGATGAAAAACCTTGTTTCCCAAACGCGGGGCGGCCACCACGCGCATCGCGCGAATGATGGCGATGCGGATGATGCTTCCGGCGCCACGCCTTCTGCTTCATCCACCATCGCTTCGGGTGTGCAATCGCTGGAAACGGCCTTGAGCAATGGGCAGACAAGCGGTTCCCAATCCAGCAATAACGGCGGGACTGCCGGCACCAATGAGCTGAATGTTTATGCCTGATCCACGTGCGATCCGGAAAACACGTTTTTCCGGATCGCCTTCTTAAACCGCGCCTGATTTTCCAAGCGACAAGAAGTACGCATGTCTGGAATTAAATCCGGCGGACGGCGGATTTCCAATATAATGGTGGCGGACAATGAACGGAGGATGCCGCCATGGAAGAGAACCAGCTGAATGCCGTTATCCTGAAGCGGTCTGAGATCGCGCCCGGATTGATCATTTTAGCCGTACGCCCCAACGGATGGACACTGCCTGATTTTGAGCCGGGACAGTACGCCGTGCTCGCGCTTCCCGGTTCCGCCAAACGGATCGACCTGTCGGATCCCGAACCGGAAACGCTGCCCGCCGACAAGCTTATTAAGCGGGCCTATTCCATCGCGTCGTCGTCAAAAGAGAAAGAATACGTCGAGCTGTACATCACCCTTATCCGCAGCGGGACGCTGACGCCGCGGGTTTTTGCGCTGAACGAAGGAGACGGGATTTTTCTGGGCGAAAAGTTCAAGGGGATGTTCACGCTGAAAGAGGTTCCCGAACAGGCGAACATCGTGATGGTCGCCACCGGTACCGGCATCGCGCCATACATGAGCATGATCCGTACGGAATTCAGGGAACGGCCCAACCGGCGGTTTGCCGTGATCCATGGCGCACGCCATTCGTGGGACTTGGGATACCGCTCCGAGCTGTCAACGCTGGCGTATTATTTTAAAAACTTCGCCTACCTGCCGGTCATCAGCCGTCCCGGCGATGAGAAAGAGGGATGGACCGGGAACACCGGCCATGTACAAAACCTGTGGCGGGAAAAAGTTCTTGAGCAACGATGGGGGGCACCGCTGAAACCGGAGAACACGCACATCTTTCTTTGCGGCGCCCCGGCGATGGCGGAGGAGATGTCGCAGCTGCTGGAATCCGAAGGTTTTAAGGAGCACAAGAAAAAGGAACCGGGCCAGGTGCACCTCGAACGGTTCTGGTAAAAACGCTCAGAGCAGTACCCGCCCCGCGCCCCGGCGCGGGGTAAAAAAGACTTCTTTCAATTCCTGCAGTTTCTTCAGATTCTCCTGGAAGCGCCAGAATCTCCAAATCCGCCAAAACGCTCACATCGGCACGCGCCAAATTTCCCAGCCGCGCCAACTGCGCCAACAGTTCCATTTCCGCCGCGCGTACTTGATATATCCACTGAGAGACAGGGGCGGAGGTTCTTGATAATTTCCAATCGATGCACTGAAAATGAGGGCCGATGAACTTGACATCTGTAGCCACCTTACATAACATCCCTTTCAAAGAGAAGCGCTTAAAACGGGCGCGATGGAAAATGCCGGTGGTGCCGGAAAACGGAGCATGACATGAAAGTGGGATACTGCCAGTTTGCGCCTTCATTCGGCGATCTGGACTCAACCCTGGCCAGGCTATCCCGGCTGGCGGGCTCAATGCCGGATGCCGACGTAATCGTTCTGCCGGAGCTTTGCAACTCCGGATACAACTTCAGCTCACGGGAAGAGGCCCTCAAATTATCAGAGCCCATCGGCGACAGCCGGTTCATCCGCCACCTTGAAGAACTGGCCCGGAAGATGAACGCCTACTTCGTTTCCGGATTCAATGAACGTGATGGCGAGGCTCTTTATAATTCTTCCGTGCTGATCGGCCCCCGGGGGGTCATCGGTTCGTACCGCAAGATCCACCTGTTCATGAACGAAAAAAACCTGTTCAAAAGAGGCGATGCCGGCATCAACGTTTTTGATATCGGCGCGTGCAGGATCGGCATGCTTATCTGCTATGACTGGATGTTCCCGGAAGTATGGCGTATCGCCGCCCTGAAAGGGGCCGATATCATCTGCCATCCGTGCAATCTGGTTCTGCCCGGCCTGGCGCAAAAAGCGGTTCCCGTGCACGCATTGATCAACGGGGTCTATGTTGTCACCGCAAACCGGATAGGCCGTGAGGGAGCCGTCACTTTCACCGGCCTATCCACCATCGCCTCGCCCAAAGGCGAAGTGCTTCATCAGGCATCGCCGGCCGGCGACGAAGCCTTCTCCATTGAGATCGATGTCGCGGCCGCCCGGAATAAGATGATCGCGGCCGGGAACGACAGGTTCGGTGACCGGATCGTCGATGAATACCAATACCTGACGCGATAACCGCGCTCAACGCCGGCCGGCGCACTTTATCCGCGCCAGCGACGCAACGACTTCCGCCAGTACGCCGATGGAAAACACCTTCGATCTGCCGTAGGCGCGGGGCCGGATCTTCATTCCGGCGTGGGCAAGCCGCTTACCTTCGCGGTGCGCTTTCAACAGCGCCTCGCTCTGAAACGTGTAGCCGCCCGACAGCAGATGCGCCGCCCGTATCCAATCGGCGGGATAGATGACGATGCCGTTGGTGTACCTGAACCGCGTGCTGAACAGAAAATTGAACAGGCGCAGATACAGAAACGATATGACGCGCCGGTGGTACGGGCGCAGGCGGGGATTCACCACATGGGTGACGACAAAATCCATTTCGCCGCCTGAAAGGATGGCCGCCGCGCCGGGAAAAAAATCGAGGTCGAACTCGTTATCGCCGG
>JAKAGL010000132.1 GCA_021815535.1 bacterium | reverse complement strand
CCAATATCAAACGCTCCCCCGGCTCGTACGAAACGAACCGGAACGGCCCTGCCCCCATTGGATTGCTCCCCAACTCTTTCCCCGCGCCATGCGGCACAATGCCAAAGGTAAGACCGGCGGCGAATGGCGCAAATGGTTTTTGAAGGTGTATGACGAGGGTGAAAGGATCCGGCGTCTCGACAGCCGCCACCTCTCCCAGCGAGGTTTTCAATGGCGAAGTCGACTTCTCGTCCACTATGGAGAGAAGTGAATAACGCACGTCTTCGGCAGTGAGTGGTGCGCCATTGTGAAACCGCAAACCGTGACGCAACATGATCACATAGGTCAATGGATCTTTCAGCTCCAGCTTTTCCGCCGCCTGCGGCATCAGACGCATCTGCGCATCACGCCGGAAAAGCGGAGCATAAATCAAGCGGCACACATTAACGCTGGCGGCGTCAGCGGCTAAACGCGGATCGAGCGTGACGGGTCCGGTTTCCACCCCGATCACCAACGTATCCGGAGGCGGCGGCGCAGAGGAGCATGCGGCAATCCATAGCGGCAGCAAAAGCACTGCAAAACGTTTCATTAAAAATGAATTGTACCCTGATAAGAGCCGCACATGGTGAAAATCGAAGGGTCGCGAAGGTCAGTGTTCAGCCGAACCGCCGTGTCCGTTTGAATCTTCCCCGTTGGTATTGGCGGCATCCGGCTTTGCGCCGGCAATCTTCTTCATGTCGGGTAAACCGCCGGTTATCACCGCATAACTCACAGACACCACACCGTTTTTGGCACGGACAATATATTTGGGGGCGGGGGGTATTTCAACGGCGAATGTGCCGTTTTCGGAAATCTTGCCGGATGCGACCACATCCCCCTCAAGCGAAACGATCTCGACACTCCCGCCAGCAAGGAAGGATTTTTGATCTTCTTCATCCCCTTCAAACGGTATCGGGCGATCACCCAATACGAACTCCGGATGTTTAGAAAGATCTTTTTTGAACTGGCCTGAAATGGTTATCGCTGTTGCCTTGGCCGGCGCGGGCGCGGACGCGGAAACATCCTCTTTCACGACGGCTCTTTCAGATCCCCCCCGCTTCCCCAGCCCAAAATAACCAACACCAATACCGATCGCCATAACAGCGGCGGTAAAACCGACCAACACCCTTAAAAAAATCGGTTTGCCAAACATCGGCCATTCATCTCCATTTCCAGCAACATAAAGAATACCGATTTCCAGAGGAATTGTCGCGGCTTAATTTTTATTTTCGCATCATTATATTACATTCATTCGCATTCTTTTTCATGGCAAAACACTAGCATCTATTTGACTTCATGATTCATATTGCAAAATCACGGTTGATTATGAGAGAATATCGCCATGCGGAAAAAAACTTCACTATTCACCCGCAAATTCCCGGCGAACCACCTGCTCTTCGCGGGGTTGGCCACGCTTGTTTTCACATCCGTTTCCTGCACTAACGCAGAGAAAAAAATGGATGCCATCGAAAGAAGCGGGTACGTCATCTGGTTTGACAAAAAATTTAAAGTAAAAAAAATAGACCGGCCTAATGAAGCGGTATTCATCATTGAGCCGGATGGCGTGGCAATCCCCGTGGCGCTTGAGATGGTAAAACCCGTGGAAGGGCCGTAAACCGTTTTTCACTTATCCCGCCGACGGCATATCTTCATCCACCAAAGGGAAACTCAATACCGCCAGCGTCCCCGTGCGGTCGACCCGCTTGCCGATCACCAATGCGCCATTGTGGTATTCCATTATCAATTTGGCCACGGTCAGCCCCAAGCCCAATCCGCCGCCATGGAATTTATAGCGTCCAGACGAATGGGTGAGTGGGTTCTCAAGCGAGAAGTAGGGGATAAATACATCCCGCAATTTTTCCTCCGGTATCCCCTCCCCCTCGTCAGCCACTTCGATATGGACTTGATGCATGCCGACATACGCCCTGACACTGACAGACCTGCCATCAGGCGTAAACTTGATGGCGTTGGAAAACACTTCGTCCATCACCTGCTGAATCATTCCACGGTTGCCCAGCACAGTGGCATGGCGCGGGAGTTCCCCCATGCCCACTTCCATAGTAATATTCCGCTGTGAGGCAATGATATTAGCTTGTGCCGATTCCAGGGCCGCCGCGATGTCGTAATAGATAAGGTCCCTCACGAACGGCCTTTCATTGCCGGTCCGGGACATATCAGAAATAAGCGTGGTGGCGGTGACGATGCGATCAAACGACATTACTGAATCGCGCAACGCGTTATGCACTTCCCCGATGCGGCTGTCTCCGAATCCCGCATCTTCGATCTGCTTTAGGAGATTTTCGACCAGATGCAGTTTGGCCAGAGGCGTACGGAGCTCGTGCGCGGTGATATCGGTGAAATACGCGCGGGATTTTTGCAAGGCGGTCTCGCGCGTAATATCGCGTTTCACCGCCACAAAGTTCACAACTGTCCCATCCACCTCCATGACCGGGGAGATGGTCATTTCCTCCTCATAGAAAGAACCGTCGCTCTTGCGGTTGGTGATCTTGCCGCGCCAGACCCTCCCGGCCTTAATGGTACGCCACATCTCTTCATAAAATGCCCGGTCATGGCGCCCGCTTTTGAGTACCCGGGGATTCCTCCCGCGCACATCCTCCAGGCTGTATCCGGTAACCTTTTCGAACGCGGGATTGACGTATTCGATAGCCCCTTCAGAGTCGGTGATGACCACCGCGTCGGCGGCATGCATTACCGCGCCCGCCAGCCGCGCGCTCTCATTTTGCATGGCCACGCGCTCCCGTGCGCTCTTCAGCTTCTGCACCGAGAAGAAATACAACGCCGCCACACCGGCCAGCCAAATGATGGAATACGCCAACAGGCTCTTTAATATTCCTTTCCGCGCTTCCAGAAAATACTTTTCAGCCGGAACGGAAAGGCTCAAGCCGCCTCTGATGTCCCCCACCTTGTACCCCTGCTTTTTATGGCAGGGGACGCAGGCTTCTTCAACGAATAGCGGACGCATGAGGCGCAAATACTGTTTTCCGCCGATATCGGTAAACTCGAATTTTTCAGTTAAGCCTTTTTCGAATTCCTCCAACCCCACGCGTTCCCAATCGTCCGGACCGTTGTTGGGATTGAGCGGTTTGAGGCTGGTCAGATGCCCTTTCATGTTTATTTTGTCGTAAAATTCGCTGTATATCTGGCGAGTTACGTACGCAGGATTCATCAACGTCAGTTTTTTGCCTGAGGGGGTCTGGATGTCCTTTTCAGGCACGTCAAGATAGGGGTTTGACGGCGTTCGCTCCGTCAACGGAACATACACGCCGCCATGCGAGGCAAGCCACGACCGCAGGGTGACCATCCATTCGTACTGCGTTCTAACTTCGGCGCGGGCCAACTCGCGCGCGGCGTCGATGTGATGTTGGAATTCCGCCGCGAGGGCGACAGCGATACCGAGCGTCCAAACGGTGAAAAGCGCCCAAATAACCTTTTTTATGTCAGAATTTTCGACCCTCGCCATTCGTTCATTCTATCAGAACGAGGGAGGCATGCGGAATCCGGCCCCATAGCCGCCGGCAAAGTCAAAATAAAGACGCCTATTTCAGCAACTGTGCGAGAGTAGCGCCGGGATCGGCGTCGCGCATCAGTGCGTTGCCAATAAGAAATGCGTCGATTCCCTGCCCCATCAGCTCATCCATCAGATAACCGCTGGTAATACCGCTTTCGCTTACCAACAGGCGGGCATTTTTCACCAGCGGCGCCACCTTTTTGGCGGTATCGGTATCCACCTTCAAATCGGGATCTTTGAAGTTACGGTTGTTGATGCCTACCGCATGCCGTCCGGCAGGAAGCCACCCGGCTTCTGCCGCGTCATGGATTTCAAGCAACGGCTCAATACCGGCCTCCTGCGCCACGCCGACCATATCCTGAAATTCCGTTTTCGATGTGAAATTCACCGCCATCAACAGTACCGCATCGGCTCCCCACGCACGCGCCTCGTATATCTGGTACGGGTCGATAATGAAATCCTTGCGCAACACCGGCAGCGAGACCGCATCTTTCACCTGCGCCAGGATGCCCAATGAACCGCCGAAATACACCGTGTCGGTGAGAACCGAAACAGCCGCCGCGCCGTTGGCCTGGTAACTTTTCCCGATTGCGGCGGGATCGAAATCCTTGCGGAATTGGGCGTTGCCGGGGGAAATGCGCTTTATCTCGGCAATAATCTTCCGTGTGGCTTTCGCGGCCAAAATACCCCCGGCGAACGGACGGGGTTTATCGGCATCTTCGGCCTTCTTCTTCATGTCGTATATTGGCACGATGCTTCGGGTATGGTGCACCTCTTGCCGCTTGTTATCCAAAATCCGCTTTAGGAGCGGATGCATCACGCCGGTTTTATTTTCAGCCATAGCGGCTCCACTCTTTCCTTAATTGCCGAAGTCATTTTCAGGTCATCCGGCCATTCGCGCGCGTGCCCTTCCGCGGGCATTTTTTTTGTCGCGTCTATTATCAGTGTTCCCTCCCGCCGGATGAAATCGCGCCGCGGGTCGGTATTATTAAACACCTTCCACATCACGGTTGAAAGGTCTTTCGGATCGATCTCTTTATCCACCACCGCCACAATATTCACCATCGTACCCGCCGGCCCGGCCAGCAGGTTCGTTCCGGCGGATTGCCCCCGCCTCGGCAGATCTTTATCAATACTGACGATCAACACGCGGTTTCGGCCGCCTTTTTCGGGGATGCAATATGCCAATCCCCCTTCGGCCTTGACCGCCGCAACAATGACCGCATCGTCCACCGGTTTCAATTCCGGCTGGCGGCGCGGCAATTCGCCGCGCAGGCGCGCGGTGGCGTCTATCCCCAGCTTGCTGCCGCGCATCGGCACAGGGGAACTGTGATCCAGCACATCCAGCGCCCCTTCGCTGAAGAACAGGTCTTCGCTGATATCAAAGTTATCCATCAACAGCCGGAAAACCGAATGGTGATCATGTACATCCACCCCTTCATCCACCGCCAGAATCATTTTGGCGAAGCTCATCTGCCCGGCACCCCACATCGCGTTCATCAGCCGGTGGGCGGCGGCGGGAAACCGCTTCTCCATCGATACGACCACGCAGTTGTGAAAGACCCCTTCCCACGGAAGGTCCATATCTTTCACTTCCGGCGAGACAGTGCGGAGCATCGGCAAAAAAATATCGCTGGTGGCGCGGCCCATATAGCAGTCCTCCATCGGCGGCTTGCCGACGATGGTGGTGAAATAGACCGGGTTGCGCCGGTGCGTGACGGCCGTGACGTGGAACACGGGATAATAATCGGCCAGCGAATAGTAGCCGGTGTGATCGCCGAACGGCCCTTCAAGGCGGAATTCCTCCGCCGGGTCGACATATCCTTCAATGATGATTTCCGCCTCGGCCGGCACCCACATATCGATGGTTTTGCACCTGGCCAGCGTCACCGGTTTTTTCCGTATCAGCCCCGCCAGCAGCAGCTCGTCGATCCCGCGCGGCATTGGGGCGGTGGCGGCATAAGTGACTACCGGATCGGTGCCGATGGCGACCGCCACCTCCATCCGCTTTCCGGCGCGCTTATAATCGTGGAAATTATGGGCGCCGTCCTTGTGAATGTGCCAGTGCATGCCGGTGGTTTTTTTATCAAACACCTGCATCCGGTACATGCCAAGGTTGCGTCGCCCGTCGAGGCTTTGCGTGAACACAAGCGGAAACGTGATAAACCGCCCCGCATCATCCGGCCAGCACTGAATGATTGGCAGCGCCGAAAGATCGACTGCATCGCCCGTGTGTACCACTTCCTGACACGGGGCAGCGCCGCGGCTTTTCCGCGGCGGGAACTTCGCCACATCGAACAGGGTGCCCAGCATCGCCACTTTGTCCACCAGCGATTCAGGCGGGGCCAAGTGGAGAAATCCTTCTATCTGATCCGCGATCTCCTTTACATCCGAAACGCCCAGGGCCATCGCCATCCGCCGGTGGCTGCCAAACGCGTTGATGAGCAACGGCATGGCGCTCCCCTCCACGTTCTCAAACAGCAGCGCCTTGCCGCCGCCGGCAAGCTTGCTCATCCGGTCGGCGATTTCGGTGATCTCAAGAACGGGGCTGACGCGCTCTTTCACGCGGACAAGTTCGCCCGCCTTGTCGAGTGCGGCGATGAACTGGCCGAGGTTTTCGTAGGTATGGCGCTTGGTCATTGGATCAAACAGCCACCAGCGGACGGCCGGTCATCTCCTGTGGCTGAGGTATGCCCATGAGCTTGAGCATGGTGGGGGCGATATCGCATAGCGCGCCGCCATCGTGTACCAGTGGAAGGCGGCGCGGGCCGTACACGTAAAACGGCACCGGGTTGGTGCTGTGTTGCGTCATCGGTTCGCCTTTCGCGTCGAGCATCTCCTCGATATTGCCATGATCGGCGGTGATAAGCATCCAGCCGCCCCCCTTCTTCACCGCTTCCATCATCCGCCCCACGCAGGCGTCAACGGTCTCCGCCGCCTTCACCGCGGCGGTAAATATGCCCGTGTGCCCCACCATATCGCCATTGGCGATATTCACGATCACCGCCGGGAAACGTCCTGATAAGACCGCCTTCACCACTTCATCAGTGACCGGCACGGCGCTCATCTCCGGCTGTAAATCGTAGGTGGCCACTTTCGGGGAAGGGATCACCCGGCGTTCCTCGCCGGGAAA
>JAKAGL010000002.1 GCA_021815535.1 bacterium | reverse complement strand
TCCGATCTTTAAGCGTGGCGGCGGCCAGAGTTCCTCCGATAGGGAAATAGTATTTTCCGTCGGCCTTTCGCCGTTTGCCGTATAGGGCCTCCAGCGCTCCTGAAAGCGAGCCTTTGGGTGAAAAGACCACCGCCCCACCCAACGGGGAAGCGCCCATATTATCCTTCAACGCCGCTCCTGCGCGTAACTCCAGGTCTCCCATGTTGGTGGTGATGCCGCACTCTTTGGTGGCAAGCCGTTTTCCGCCCGAGGTAATAACGCATCGTGCTTCCTTCGGCTTGAAACCGGCGAGGAAGGAGGCCCACTGGCCGCCGCTTTTCACCAAGAGGCCGTTGAGCCGAAAATCGGCGTTTCCCTCCAGGGCCGAGGGGGTTATTGGATGGAAGATAAACTTTGCGCCGCCATCCAGTTTTCCCGCAAAAGGGAGCGGGGTACCGGCCACCTTCAAGATGACATGATCGATGGGGAAACTATCTGCGTCAGCGCGCAATGTTATTCCTGCCGAAAAGAGGGAAGGGGCTATGTTAAGGATGAGGTGGCCTTCACCAGAGGACGCCTTGAAACGAAACGATGGCTGGAGAAGCAGGAATCGCCAGACCGCGACGCTTGCGCGCAGACCGTCCATTTCAAGGATGGTATTGCTCCGCCGGTCTTCCAGCCGCACGGTATCCATTGTAACCGCGAAGGGGAATGAGAGTTCCAATTGCCCGATCGTCAACTCCAAACCTTGCTGGCGGGCCGATTGGATGAATTTGTCGCGCACTGCTTCGGCATCGAGGTTCAGCACAATAAGGGCGGCTATCAGGTAAAGCCCGATAAACGCCCCGGCGAAGATAAATAACCCCATTCGCAGCCGGGGACTGTGCGCCACAAAACGCCATGCGCTCCCCGTGGCGCGGCGGATGATGTTACCGGCGGCCATCAAAATGCTTTGGTAAAGGTGATCTCGGCGTTGACGTTGCTCCGGTTATCGTAGTTGACCGTGATGCGCCCCCGGAGCACGCCGATTCCCGAACTGCTGTCAAAAACGCCTTGCAGAAAATCAACCAGCAGCGGATAGGGGATTTTATCGAAGGTGGCGGTCACCTGGTCCTGACGTCCGGTTTTTGGATTGGTGGCCGGGATGATCTTATTTATAAATTTGTTTACCCCCAAACGCGCGGCAATGTTCTCAATATCCCCTGATACCGGGCCAGTGGCGGCATTTTCCTGTTTGAGAGCCGGAGGAATCTTTGCCGAAAGGGCGATGTAGTGGTCGGCCAATTCGTTCGTCTTGGCCAAGTCTTTGCGTGCCGCGCGGATTTTATGGTCCAGCAGATTCGAGGTTTCCAGCTGCGGCATGATGATACCGCCGAATAGCACCCATATACCGAGGAGCGCCGCAACGGCGGTCAGGATAACGGTCCGTTTTGCTGTGGCGGAGATGATCATAGCGGCATCCTCAATTTGAAGGTCACTTTTTTTCCGTCGGGCGAGGCCTTGCTTTCCATCAGTTCGGCCCCTTTAAAAGGGGTTGTGATGGAAAAGAGTTCCTTGATGCGGTTAACCGACTCCAACCGGTCCGTGCGGCCCATTACCACAACGTTGTTTTCTTCATAGATGATCTCGTCCATTTCTACGATCATGCCTTCGGGAATGGTTTCACTCATCCGCTTGAGTATCCAGATGAGATCGTTCCGTCCGTTACCGGCCAATCCGGCGCGTTTCATCTTGGTTTCGAGTTTCGCAAGCCGTTCTTCCAGCTGGAAAACCGGCTTAACCGCTTTGGTGCCGGGTAGGGCGGCGGCAAAAGCCAATTTGGCCTGATCGTTGATCTTCGTCAATGTGCGTTCCTTGAGATAATTGCGGAAAAAGAGGAACCCAAGAAAAAGCGCCAACGCAGCCGCACCGGCAACGGCGGCAATGCGCCAATCGTTGGCAAATTTCATTTTGCGCCGGGCGCCTCCCGCGAAGCACAGAGCCTCGCCGCTGTTTGACCCCAGAGCCGCAAGGCCGATGGGGATCATCAATCGGTCAGCCGCTTCGCCGGTGATCACCGTTTCGATGCGGCGTTTCCAGTTATCCTGTTCCGGGGCACGTCCCGCCAGCTCCGCGCGTTCGCCGCCGATATAATATTTTTCCGGTTCGGCGGGAAGGGTGGCGGCAAACCGCCGGATCTCCTTTTCGTCCGGTTCAGCGGCATAAAAGTCGATAAAGCCGCCGGTGGTGACTCCGCAAAGGTGCAGTCTATCCGCGTCGGCCGTGGCAATCAGCGCGGTTGCAGGCTCGGCGCCCGCCGAAGGAAGGATGACGCTGCGGTAGAAGTAGAGAAGCGCGCTGGTATCGGCGGCGATGCTGCGCGCCTCGATGCCGGCATTTTTCAGGATGGCGCGGTAGTGAGCCAGCCGTTCCTTGTGAATCGAACAGGCAAGCACCGATGATTGCTGTTTGTCGGCTGTCATCGGGATAAAGGATACCGCCATCTCTTCTCCGGCAAAAGGGAGCGCCGCTTCCATCTCGAAGCTGATGGCCGCCGCGATCTGGCTATGCCCTTTGAAAGGGAATACTAATTGGCGGAATGAAAACTCGGCCATTGGCAACCCGACGGTCCATTCGGCGGCGGTATCGGCAAAGCGTGCGGCGCATTCGCGCAGGGCGGCGGCCAAGGAATCGCCGTTTGAGTAGCCGGCGGTAAAAACGCCGGCAATAGCCATTTTCCGGGCGGTATTGAGCAGGTGTACCGCGCTCACCCGGTTGTCAGAAATCCACAATCCGATATATCCGGCCATCAGTCCACCTTAAAATAGAGCAAATCCGCTTTTTCGGCGGTGCGGTTATAAAAAATCGCCTGCGCCGAGCGCCGCGTTTCGTTAAATGTGACGTTGGCCTGAAGCGAGAACGCGGCGCTTCGCACATCAATGAGGTTGGATATCTCCGGGTAGAGGGCCGCGAACCCGGGGAGGTTTTTTATTTCCCCTTTATCCTTGAACGGCAGGTCCTCCCGCGCCGTCAACACGTCGTCGGCCATCGAGGCGCTGATGTCATCGTGCAGCGCCATTAGAACTTCCCGTGGGGCGGTATTGATGTTGATAGGGCCACCGGTGATGGTGACGAATTTCCGCAGCTTGGCGAAAACTTCGGGCGTTACGCCGCGAACCATTTGAAGCTCGTCCACCGTATCGAACCGCATGTTCTTGCAGCGGTATGGGTGTGCCAGCGACATATAATACGGATTTTCAGCGGGGCCATCTTCGTTGGCGTCTATCCAATCACGCGTGTAGTCGGCTATGTTTTCGTCCAGTTCTAAAATGCGCAGCAGGCGGCGGAACATCGCGATATAGCGGTCATCGGGATATCCTCCCGCGGTGATGAGGCCGTTGAGGTTGATCTTGGATGATTCGTCAACGATAGTGGCAAACATGAAGGTGTCTTCCAGCGGTATGGCGATGGCAGGCTGTGCCCAATATTCCTTCAGCGTATCGGTGAAAAGGCCGTTTTTCTGGTCGCGCCGGAAGTCGTCCACGATAACCGCACGGGCGGCTTCCACGCCGCTAGTGAGGGCGTACAATCCTTTGGTGCCATCGCGGAAGTTGGCCACCAGGCTCCGGTCCACCCACGTTTCATATAAAAACTCGGTCACCGTGACGGTAAGTATCACAACGACAAAAAGTGTCACGATAAGGGCGGTGCCTTGCTGGTTGTTCACGATCATGTTTGCGGCCTCGCCACGGCGGAGTAAAAATAGGTCTTGTTATCGGCGGTCAGGGTAAGCTCTATGGATATCGCTTCGGGAAGGGCGTGGCTTTGCGCGGTGTCCCACGCATTTTCCCACATATCTCCCTTTTTGTATTTGATGGAAAGCTCGGCGGCTTGCTGTGTCAATTCCAGGGATTCACCCCCCTGGTCGATGGGCTCTTCAATAATGTCCGATTCGCGGCGCATAAACGCCGGGGTGCCGGATTTATCCGTGCGGAAGTAATAACTGATCTCAGCCATTCCGGCCCGGGGAAGGCCTGTGTAATAAGTCTGGTTGAAGGAGGTGAAATGTATCTCGTCGCGCGATTTCCCGTCCACCGTGAAATGGCGTCCCAGCAGGCCGCCGCGGCCGGTGATGGGGAACAGTGTCGCGGCGGTCAGTTCCGAGGTGATTTTTTGAATGAAGAAGCGTCCGATGTGGTCCACAGCCATACGTTTTTGCGCTTCCTTGCTGGCGGCGATCGATGAGGTGAGCACGCCGAAGATGAATGTGAATATGAGGCCGAAGATCATCACCGCCACCAGCATCTCAACCAGCGTGAAACCGCTATCGCGCCGTATCTTCATTTTTTCACCAAATAACGGTCGAGCTTGAACTGTTCTTTGCCGTCGTATCGCACCGTGAGGCGCACAAAACTGACATCGGGAAAAGGGGTTTGGCTTACGCTCGATCTGAAATCGAACCGGGGATAACGTTTATCGGTTTTCCACGTATTATCCTCGTTATCGGGGAGCGTTAATGCATCCAACGACGCCATTTTCTCGCTGCCCAGCATAACGGCGGAGGTTATCACATTGTTTTCGGCCGCCACGGAAATAGTCTTGTTGAACGCCGATAGCAACACAACCATGGTAATGCCAATGATCGCAAGGCTCACAACGATCTCGACCAATGTGAATCCGTCATTCCTCATACGGCACCTGTTGCATAATCAATGCTCACGCTGCCCGGTTCCACGCGCACACGCCCGGTGAGCGGGTCGACGATAAGCGATACCATGCGTCCGCTTTCGTCGCCGAGAACGATCACGGATTTTTCCGCCATCCCTTCCGGCATCAGGTGGAGATAGGCGGTGTTGCCGCTGAATTCGCCACCGAAGACGGTGACAAATCTCTTTACCTCCAATCCTGTGCCCAACGAGCCGGAAGAGAAGAGGGGGAAGGTTGTCTTCTCGAATTCCCCCTTGTTGTTCATAGTGGCGGGATAGTATTTCCCCTTGTCCATTTCGACATACAGGCGAACCACCTTGCGGCTGGACACCGATTCGGCATAAAGATAAGTGATGGTGCGGCCCAGATGGCGCGCCGCGCTATCCAACCGCAATTCGCCTATATCTGCCAACCGCGGGATGGTGAACGCCATAAAGAGGCTGATGATAAACATCACCACCAGCAGTTCCACCAGCGTGAAGCCGCCGCCCCGCGTACGGGGGGGGTTATTGGGCATTCCAGTTTTCAACGTCGGCATTTTTTCCTTCGCCGCCTTCCACGCCGTCGGCACCATATGAGATCAGATCGAATTCACCATGGGCGCCGGGACAGAGGTAGACGAAATCATTTCCCCACGGATCCTTGGGAACCTTGTGCAAGTAGCCGCCTTCTTTATACTGTTTCGGCAGTTCGCCCGTGACGGGTTTAGTCACCAGCGCCTCCAGGCCCTGCTCGGTGGACGGATAAAAGCCGTTGTCGATCTTGAAGAGGTTGAGTGCCGCTTCAATTTCCTTCATCTGTACGTTTGCGGTGGTGCGCCGCGCCTCTTCGGGCCGTCCCATTATCTTGGGGAGAATGATTCCGGCCAACAAGGCAAGGATAACCACCACCACCATGATTTCAACCAGCGTAAAGCCTTTTTCACCCTTAATCCGTTTCATTTCCCGTCTCCTATACCCCTTGTTAACCGAGTTTTTGGCTGATGTCGAAAATGGGCAGCAGGATCGATACCACAATGAAACCGACAATGCTGCCCAGGAAGATTATAAGCGCTGGCTGTACCAGTGACATAAGAACGGAAATCCGGTTCTCGAGTTCCGCCCCCTGATCGCGCGCCACCTGCATCAGCAATTTGGCGGCCTGGCCGCTTTTTTCGCCCGCCGCGATCATCTGGATCGCCACCGGCGGGAAAAGCCCGCTTTCGTCCAGCGAGGCGGCTATACCCGCCCCTTCACGTATTTTATCGGAGGCCACTTCAATGGCGCGGGCGTAAACGGTGTTCTGCGAAACTTCCGCTGAGAGCTTCAGAGTTTTAAGCATCGGCACTCCCGCGCTCAGAAGCACCGAGGTGGTGTGGCTCCAGCGGGCCAGTACGGCGGCTTTGGTCACATTCCCCAGAACCGGGAGAGAGAGGAAAAGACGGTCGCGCTGATCCCGCCCATTCTCTGTTTTCAGCCTGCGGCCCAGCCAGACTGCCCCTGCGATGAGCAACGCACCGATGATGAATCCATACCCGGTGATCACGTGCGTGATAAACAGCAATATCTTGGTGGGCAAGGGGAGGGCTTGGCCCATATCCTCGAATATCACGGTGATCTTAGGCACAACGTACCCAAGCAGGAACATCACAACCCCCATGCCGATGAAGCCGAGTATCACCGGGTAGACCATTGCGCTTTTGATGATTCCCTCGCGGCGCAGCGCCGCTTCTTTAAGATCGGCGACTTGCGTAAGCACTTCGGCAAGGTTGCCGCCCGTTTCTCCCGCGCGCACCAGCGCCACCGAGAGGGGATCGAAATCGGCTGATGTTTTCGCCAACGCCTCGGCCAACGGTTCTCCCTGCCGGACGCGGTCCTTCACTTCGTGAATGATTTTGGAAAAGTGGGGAGATTCACTTTGCTTCATTGTGGCCTCCAGCGTTTCCATGAGTGGAATGCCCGCAGTGAGCAGCGAGGATACCTGCCGCATAAAGGAGGTCATCTGTTTGCCGGTGACGCGCGCCGCCAAAAAGGGGATAGCGTATTTTTTCTTGTGTGCGGCGATTTCTTCGGCGATGGTGGTGACGAATATCCCCTCGGCGCGCAGCTTGGCGCGCGCTTCTTTTTGGCCCGCGGCATCGATCGAGCCGCTTACCGCCGCGCCGCCGCGCCCGATTCCCTGAAATGCGAACAACATTTATATTCCGTCCGTTTCTTCGGTGACGCGCAGTACTTCATCCAGCGTGGTTTCGCCGGCGATGATCCGGCGGATACCGTCGCGCCGCAAGGTATGCATTCCTTCTTGTATCGCTGTTTGCCGGATCTCCTTCGAGTCGGCCCCTTTCACTATCAGGCTTCGGATGCCGTCGGTGATGCGGAGGTATTCATAGATGCCGCTGCGTCCGCGATAGCCGCTCTGCATGCAGACAGGGCAGCCCGTGGCGCGCCAGGCACGGGTTCCCAGGCCGGCGCGGGCCGCATCGGCGCCCAAGCGGCGGATTTCTTCGGCCTCCAGATCCATGGGGGTTTTGCATGAGGGGCAGAGTATCCGCACCAGCCGCTGTGCAAGAATTCCCACCAGCGAACTGGCGATGAGGAACGGCTCGATGCCGATATCCACGAGGCGGGTGATCGCTCCGGCGCTGTCGTTGGTATGCAGGGTTGAAAGCACCAGGTGCCCGGTGAGCGACGCCTGCACGGCGATACGCGCGGTTTCCTGATCGCGGATTTCGCCGACCATGATGATATCCGGGTCCTGTCGCAGCATGCTACGCAACCCATCTGCAAAATGAAGGCCGATAAGCGGGTTCACCTGCATCTGACCGATTCCCTTGATCTGGTATTCCACCGGGTCTTCAACGGTGAGAACGTTCTTTTGTATGGTGTTCACCTGGGAAAGAGCGGCATAGAGAGTGGTGGTCTTGCCGCTGCCGGTGGGGCCGGTGACCAGGATGATGCCGTTCGGAAGCTCAATCCCGCTTTTGATATTTTCGAACATCTGATGATCCATCCCCAGCTGGTCGAGCTTGAGGAGGTTACGGCTTTTATCCAGCAACCTCATGACCACCCGCTCGCCGAATGTGGTGGGGATGACGCTGACGCGGACATCGATTTCGCGGCCGGCGGCCTTGATGCTGATGCGACCGTCCTGCGGCAGGCGCTTTTCGGCAATATCCAGCCCCGCCATGATCTTCACGCGGCTGATAAGTTGGGCGTGGATGCGCCGTGGCGGTTTCAGCACGGTGTAAAGGATGCCGTCCACGCGCAGGCGCGCCGCCAGCGAATCGGCGAACACCTCAATGTGCACGTCTGACGCTTTTTCCTTTATGGCCTGTTGGAGCAGCGAATTGAGCAGCCGGACGATCGGAGCTTCCTCATCGGTGTCGAGTATGTCGGCTGATCCTTCCAACTGGTGGGCGATGCTTTCAAGGTCGTTTTCGCCGCCCACTTCACCCAACATGTCTTCCGCGGTACCGGCGGTGATTTCATAGGCCCGGTTGATGAACTCCGCAACCAGTTCGGGTGTGGCAACCTGCACCTCGACGGGCTGGCCGAGCAGGGCGCGCAAATCGGCCAGCGCGTGGTGGTTGAGCGGTTTTGCGGTCAGGACCGCGACCTTGCCTTCCACACTGGCCACCGGGGCCAATTCGTTTTTTTTGGCGAAACCGATGGGAACCTTGCGCACAAAAGGGGCGGAATCCTCCACCGGGGGCAGTGATTCAACATAGGTGAATCCAAGGCGGTGGCACAGTTCCTTCAGATCTTCCATAATCCCTTTTGCCGTTTAATGCACGCCAGTACCGGTAGTCACCGTATCTGCCGGTTGCGGGTTGTTCGGCGCGTCTGCCGGAGGATGATCTTTCGGTGATAATTCCGTCTGCGGTCCTGGCTCCTGCAACGGAGGAGTTTCCACCGGCGCGTTGGGCTCAGGAGCGGTATTTATTTCATCCTGCATCTTGTCCATTTTATGTTTTTCCTCCAATAGCGGGGAATCGGTGCCTTCCATCCGTTTCTCACGGGTGGAGGTGACGCGTTCCATGTCGCCTACCGTCTTGATGATATGTGGAGTGAGGAATATCATCAGGTTTGTTTTGGTGCGCTGTTTGGTTTTGGATTTAAAGAGCCAGCCAAACAAGGGGATATCGCCCAGCAGTGGCACCTTGTTTTCGACTTCCTGAATGTTCTCCTGCATGAGGCCGCCGATGACGACGTTTTGGCTGTCTTTCACTACGACGACGGTTTTGGCATTGCGTTTGAAAGTGATAATGTCTTTCGCCTTGTCGAGCTGCGTGGGGGCAATGCTGGAAATTTCCTGGAAGATGTTAAGTTTCACGAAATCGGATTCACTGATCTGCGGTTTCACCCGCAGGGTGATACCGATATCCTGCCGTTCTATGTTTTCAATGGGGGTGGCGCCGGTAGTTTGCGCCGTGCTTTTGACGAACGGTACGTTACTGCCGACAAATATTTCCGCTTCCTCGTTATCGGTGGTGAGGATATTGGGCGTGGAGAGGATGTTCACATCGGTGTCCGTACGGAGAGCGTTCATTAACGCGCCGACGTTTGCATAGGTCTGGCCGGCAAAATTGATGGTGCCGTCAACCACGCCCACTACCAAACCCTGGCCGGCCATGCCGGTAATTGGGTTTTGGGCAACGTTATTGATAGTGCCGAAATTGGTGCCGCCTATCGCCTGTGGGCCGGGTTTGTTGAGATTCGAGGTGGCACGCCATTCAACCCCGAACTTCGAAGCCTTATCGGCCTGTACCTCAAAAATAAGCGCTTCAACGAAAACCTGTTTGCGCGGAATATCCAGCTTGACGATCACCTGCTTCACTGTTTCAAACTGCTCCGGCGAACCGGTGACGATAAGCGAGTTGGTGGCCTTGTCAGCGGTAACGAACACCGTTTCCTGGCCCGGCTGTTGTCCCGCTGGAGTGCCGGGCTTTTTCTCGGCCTGCAATATCTGGTTCACCACTTTGGCCATGTCTTCCGCACTGGCGTTATTGAGATATACAACGTTGATTTCCTGGCGTCCGGGGGGGCTTTCAATATCGAGTTGCACGGTAAGGCGTCTTACTTTGTTGACAAAGAATTCATTTCCCAGCACCACCAAGGCGTTAAGCCGTTCATCGGCGATCACCGCCTGAGGTTCCTGTCCGGCCGGCGTGGGGGCGGTACTCGGCCCTTTGCCCATCAGGCTGTTAACCTTGGCCGCGGCGTCTTTTGCCGAGGCGTGCTTCAGCGGCAACACCGTGATCGATGCTTCGCGCCCTTCCACATCGAGACGATCCACAATTTCCCCCAACCGCTTGAGGTTCGATTCCATGTCCACAATGATGATCGTGTTCGACTGTGCGTAAGCGGCAATATAGCTGGTCGGGGGAATAAGGGGGCGGAGGGTGTTGACCATGTTCTCGGCCCCAACATATTTCAAAGGAATAAGCTGAGTGATCATGCTGTCGCGTACTTGGGGGGCAAGATCCGCTCCGCGGGTGCTGGTGCCCCCCATCAGGCGGGCCTGAACAATCGGCACTATTTTTATCACGTCACCGGCCGGCACTGCGGCATAGCCGTAGACTTCGAGGATCGATTCAAAGACTTTGTACGCCTCTTCCTTGCTTACCTTGCGGGGGGAGAGAATCGTTACTTTTCCCTGCACCTTGGCGTCAACGATGAAGTTCTTACCGGTCATTTCGGAAATGTATTTCACAACCATTGTTATGTCGGCATTGGAGAAATTCATCGAAATCCCGTCTTCCGCGGCATGGGCCGTGGCAAACCACAACAGGCCCGTGGCGACAAACAGGGCGGCAAGGTATCGTTTCATTCCGTATTCCTTTTCTATTGAACGTCGACGGTTAAGGTTTTGCTCTGGTTGTTGCGCATTACATCTATCACAAAGTGGTTGTCGTTCTTCAGCGCGTTGAAGAGATCGAGCCCCCCCTCCATCGATGTAAGCGCTTGTCCGTTGACCCGTTGCACCACATCCTTGTTTTTCAGCCCGATCTTATCGTAGAGGCTGTCTTTCACGATCTCAAAAAGTTCGAAACCGTTAATGGTGCCATCAGGCGCCGTATTTGGCACGGCGCGGATGTTGGTCAACAGTTGGTTCATATTCGACTTTTGGGTTTCGAAAAAGCCCTTGTCCATCACCACCTGGTTGTCTCCCAGCATGGATACCTGGGTTCCAGAGGGGAGTCCGCCAAAGGCCTGGCGGCCCTTATCACCGGCCGATGAAGGAATATCGCCAAAATTAATGGGGATACGTTCCAGCCGGCCGTTGTTACTCACGATCACCTCGTACCGGTTTATTTGGGTGATGAAAGCCCCTTTCAGGAGGGAATCGTTGATGCGATAGAGATTTTGTTCCTTGGCTCCGGCCTCGAGAATCGCGGCACTGTACTTTGTGTTATGGGAAAGGATCGTTCCCACCAGTTTGTAGGGAAGGGAAGAGATGGGTAATTCCCCGACAGTTGCCCCGGGACTTTGAGTTGCCAATGGATAGAAAAGGTTACGATGCTTTATGGCGGAATAATCCGCCGCAGGGGCGGGCATTATCGCGGTGTTCGGTTTTGGCGCGACGTATGCTGGCAAAGAAACCATTTTTACTGAGATCAATTGTCCGGCCCACAGGGTGAGAACCCATACAAGTAATCCTATGGTGACTATATTAATCAATAAGATGGCATTGCCATCCTTGAAAAACCTTAACAATGTAAATCTCATCGTATCTATATTAGACGGACAGGACTTGAGCGAATTGGTTCGATTAAAGTAGAAAATTGTGGATTAGCGATTAAGAAGGCTGGCCTCTTCAACGGTCGATAATTACTTCCTAATAATCTATAACCAGGATAGTCATTCCATCAGGTGTATTTCATGGAAGGTATAACGAATTGATCATTACAGCGCATTACATTTTTTCCGTCGCTGTTCTTGCTGTTTATCGAGGACAGGACTGTCCTCCCATCGATAGCCTTAACATATTCCGCTGAATGCTCGTGCTTTTGGTCGTATTTACGCTCATGGCGGCGGCCAGAGGCCGATTGATATGAAAATGGCTGGCTGGAATACGACCTGAAGACCGTTCATTAAGCGGAATAGGGGAGCATTTCTTTTCCACGCCCGCTGACGGATTAGATGACAATACGCATGCCGTCGCGGGCGGTGATCACTATACCATCGAAGAACCGGGTGGCACGCTGTTCCAGATCGGTCGTGTCGTTTTCAGGATAAATGTGGGTGAGGATAAGTGTTTTCACCTCCGCCTTTTTGGCTACCGCCGCCGCTTCGCTGGTGGTTGCATGTCCCGCGATGGGGCTATCGTCCGGGCGCGAACATTCCATCAGCAGCGCATCGCAGTTCATTGCCAGTTTGATGATGTTGTTGCACGGGGCGGTATCGCCGGAGCAGGCGAGCGATTTACCGTTGCCGTCATCAAAACGGTATCCGATAGCGGCTATAGGATGCTCCACCGGGATGGTGTTTATTTTCACCGAATCGACCACGAATTCTTCCGTGGAGTGATCGCGAAGATGCATGGGCCAATCGGAGGGCCGTATTTGATCGCCGAATGCCTCCAACAGCTTGTTCACAAAGCCGCTAAAACCTTCCGGGCCGTGCAGGGTAAGGTTATTGCGTGGAGCCGCGAGGCCATACTTCATGCCGAAGAGCAACGCTGGCAGGTCGCCACAATGGTCTACGTGCGTGTGAGTGATGAAAATGTCGGTGATGTCGGCGAGGCTGGTGTTGTTCTTCGCCAGCGCGCGCAGGGTGCCTGGGCCGGCATCCACCAAAAATGTTTTGCCGTTGAGCCGCAGCAGGTATCCCGCGCAACCGCGCTCTGCCGCCGGGGTTGATGTGCCGGAACCCAGAATCCACAATTCCATGTGATTATGCTAGCGCGATATTCAAAAGAAAGAAAGATGCGCAGAACCGGGTAAGCAGTCAAGCCCGCACGGCGGTCCAAACAGCGCTCAATACGGATCGACAGAGATCCTTTTCAGGCCGTCGTTAATAATATCGCGCGTCATATCGCCCATGTAGGTGTGTTGAATGACGCCGTTACTATCGACAAAATATGATGTGGGGAGACCAAACATCTGGTAATCGCGGCCCACGTCTCCTTTTTCATCCAGCAGCACCTCCATTGAGTATTCATTTTTCTTGATGAATGCGTCAACGGTGTCGTGCGGCTCTTTATAGTTTATCTCCAGCAAGGTAAGGGAATCCTTGCGGTGGTTGTAAAGGTTTTGCAGTTCGGGCAATTCCGCCACGCAGGGGGCGCACCAAGTGGCCCAGATGTTGATGAGAAGCGGTTTTCCTTTGTAATCCGCCAGCGATACCTGTTTGCCCGCGAGGTTGGTCAACGTGAAAGCGGGGGCGGGCACCGGTTTCGGCTCGGGCGCGGCCTTCATTTCTTCCTTATGGCAGGAGTAGACGGGGAGGATTGCGCTCAGGAGCAGGGCGAAGAACAACTTTTTCATTTTTCTCATTTTGAAACCTCTTTCGAACCGGTATCCGATTTTTCTATTTCATCGGGATATTTAAGATTCCTGTCCCATCGGTACGTGCGTGTATCCGCGCCGCCGACTCCCTTTATGGCAAGTTCGATCCACGTCGCTCTCGGATCAGCTATGATCGGGTTTGATTTGTCAAACCGGACAAGTCCCTCGTAGTGATGCTTGTCGGCGGTCTGGAACCGCAGTCTCCACGGCGGCGTGGAGCGGACGACACCCAGCGGGGTGCGTAACTCAGTGATTTTGTCGAGGTCTGAAAGGGCGATCTCCCCCTCATGCACCGTAAAGTTAATGAGGAACGCGTCGTAATGTTGGACGTCATACTCGTCAATAAGATATTCGGCCCCAATTGAGGTGAGGTATTCGCGGGAAACGTAAATCACGTCGCAGTAAATATCTCCTTGCCCCATATCGTTGCGCCAGACGGCGTTATGTACCGCTTTGCGCACTTCATAGGTAAAGCGCGATTTCGTTTTGGGGTATCTTTCATCGAGGTGACGTATAATCGCTTCCGCTTCGTTGCCGGTGATATCGACATTTTCCTTGACGCGCATCCGCTCGACCACCTGGAACCAGCCGCCGGAAGGGAGGACAACAGTGATCATGGCTGCTTCGCCATGGCATTTTCGGTAGCATTTGCCCTCATACAAGCGGGTGACTTCATCCGGGGTGAGGGTGGAAAGCAGGTTGTACCTGAACAGTTTCAGGTGGATGGCGCTTTTGAGGGAATCCATATCCGTGCTTAATCCTTCGCCGGAATGGTACAGGGTGAAAAGAGCGGCAGTCGTGAGCAAGGCAAAAAATACGAAGAGGCCCACGGCCCATATTGCGGCTTTTTTGAAAAAGGTTTTCATTATTTGGGATTATAAACGCAACGGAACCCATAATCATTGAATTTTCGATCGCCACCGTCCGGCAGGCGGGTGGCTACCCGGAGGCTTTCGAGCGGGCTGACCCATGAACCCCCTTTAAGCATTCTCAGTTTTTTTCCCTCGTCATACCAGCCATCAACCCATTCCCATGCGTTGCCGGCCATGTCATAAACGCCAAAGGGGCTTTTTCCCCCCTCGAAGGATCCCACGGGCCGGGTGCCTCCAAGTTCGTTCTCGCCGGATGATTCAGTGGCGTACGACCCGGCTTTCATCTTGAGGCCTTGAACTGAATCCATATATACCGTATTTTTGGGGTCGAATTCGTTGCCCCACGGGTAGTTGTTCGTTGTATCGCCGCGGGCGGCGCGCACCCATTCCGCTTCTGTCGGCAGGCGGCCTCCCACCTCATGACAGAAGTCGTTCGCTTCTTTCCAAAGAATGTTTACAACGGGATGGTTGGCGAGATTGGGGGGGAACGTGTGATCCTTGACGATTTCCTTGTACCGGGTGTTGGTAACTTCATACACGTCTATTTCAAACGCGCCGGTTTCTGTTTTGGTGGCGGGGGTTTCGTCGGCGTACCATGCCGGTTTGGCGTCTTTTGCCGTTATCAGTTTATTGAGTACTTCCCGGTCGGTGCCAAGAATGACCGTTCCTTTGGGGATAAGCACCCGGGGGGCGGGTTCGGCGGACCATGCCGTCAGGGGCAAACAGAGGGCCAGCAATGGCGCCAGGAACAATGAGGCTGCTTTCATTTTTTCCTCATGGAGTTGATTTTTTCATAGATGGTCAAAAGTATGAGGTACAGAAGCGACGACCAGACGAGCACAATCACGCCGAACAGAGCCATCTCTCCGGCCGGGTAGCCGCCGCGCGATACCTGATACCACTTTCCCGCCACGCGTTGCGCGGGGGTTAAAAGCGCCTCTCTGCCGAATCTTTTATAGAAGTATGAAACGATGTCTTCCTTGGTAAGGCCCGCTTTCAGCTTTTCACCGATGAGGTTCTTCCATGAAAGGCCGCAGCTCATATGGCAATCTTCCAGCACCATCGGGCATTCGCAAGGACAGGCCAGCCAATGGGAAACGCCCGGAACGGTGTGCTCGGAGGCGGATGTGAGGAAAATATATTTTCCGCTCATGTAGGTAAGGGAAAGGAGCAGGGAAATACCAAATATTACCGCTTTCATGTTTGTCCATCCTGTTTTGCGGATTTCCGTCTTCTAAGGTATAAAAGCGCCGCAATGCCCACGACCCCGACGCCCAATATAATGTTTGAGGTGTGGCCCTGGAAAATGTGGGTTTCCGCCATGCCGGTGTATTTTGCATCCACCGAGGGTTTATCGTCAGCTTTAAAATAAGTGATGTGAAAAACTTTCCGTTCTCCTTTACTGACGTCTTTCAACTCGTAACGGAAGTTCTTGTATCCTTCTTTTTCAAATTCTTTTCCGCCCGGCGGATCGATGACGAATCGCTCGGCCCTGTACGGTTGTTGTATCACCACCGAAAGGCTTTTAATGTCGTAAGGCGATTCGATGGTATAGGTGAAATCCCTTACCGAATTCGCTTTTGCCTTGAAGGGGGCGTATTGAAAGTCGATAAAGAAATCGGAGTAGGGGAGTTTTACATTGAGCAGGTTTCTGCCGTCGCCCGGTTTGATATCAAACAGCTGGCAAAAGTGCTGTCCGCCCGGCGAGAGCGAGCACACATCTGTAAGTTTGGTGACCCCCTGTGGCAGATAGAAAAGAGCCTCGCGTGGAAACGCTTCGCGGTTGAGGAATTTTCCCTCGTTGATAACCAATACCGCGGTGGAATCGTACTCGGGCATGAGGCTCACCTTCATCGACCCGATGGTGATCTCCTTGCCATCAGGTGTTGCCGGTGAAGGCATTGGCGAATCAGCGGCAGGGGGCGTCATCCCGGACATGTTGTGCATGGAATGATCAGTCATTTCCGCCATGTCATGCATGGAGTGATCTTCCGCCGCGAATGCGGCGCCTGAGGCTGTTATGCAGAGGGCCAGAAAGAGCGAACCTAAGGAAAACAAGCGGTCCGCGGTACGCGGCCTGCCGGTTGCGGTGACGGTGCTTTCAGTTTTTTTCATGATCCATCATTTCATGTTGTGAATGATCCATTTGATCCTGCTGGGAATGGTCCATCTTATCCATCTGTTCATGGTGTGAATGATCCATATCTCCATGCTCCGAATGATCCATATGCTCCATTTCTCCGGCAGGCACAAATCCCTCAACCAGAAAACTCTTATAGATCGTCATTTTATCGGTGAGCATAAGCAGCGCGACCGCCATCAACAGTACGCCACATCCGCGTTTCAGGTAGAGCCTTGCGTTGGCCGATTTGGCCTTCGAGGCAAAGATCGCCAGTGGCACGGCAACCAGAAGAATGGCGGCGGAAATGCCAAGGGTGTAGACCACGATAAGGAAGCCACCCCAGATTACATTATCCGGCGAGGTGTTGATGTTATAAATTACCGTGAGTGTGGGGGTGACGCAGGGTTTGTATGCAACTCCCAGCGACGCCCCCAATAGTACGCCGAAACCGGCCATGAGGCCTTTCATTTTTGATTCGGAAAGTTTTTCCAGAGTGAGCAGACCGATGAAGTAAAGGGCGATCAGGCCGATAATGACGCCGCCAAACTGGTTTAACAAATCCATGTATCTGAACAAAATTTTGCTAAGGGGGGTTGTGACCATCCCTATGGCGGTAAACATGATGATAAATCCGCCGAGAACCGAGGCGGCGCTGATGGCCAGCGGATGCCAGTCCGTTTTTTCGGGGGCCGGATTTCCTTCGCGGATCGTTGATGCAACGATGAAAGCGATGATAAAGGGAACTATCTGCATCAGGCAAAACACCCAGATGGAGAAGAAGCTGTGGAAACCGCCGAAAAAAGCGCCAAATATCGTCATGTGTTTTTCTCCTTTGAGGCGCCGCGTTTTAGAAAGTACATTCTACCCAATCTCCAAAAAACCGGTCAAAAAAGCGCGCTTTTCTGACCGGTGACGTTAATCTGCCAGTTCAAGCTGTGCCATTTTTGATAGCGTCTATTCCCTTTTGAATCGCGTCGTACTTTTCAATCTTTCCAATAAATATCCATTTCACCACTCCATTTGCATCAACGAACAATGTGGTGGGAGTAGTGCGTATTCCCAACAGGGCGGCGACATCGTTGCCTCCAGAAACCCCCACGGAGGAGGGCATGCCATGTTTTTTGCTGAATTTTTCGATCTCCGAGGCACTATCCTGTATGCCGATGCCGAATAGCACCATGCCGCTTTGGGCGTTGTCCGCCACCGCTTTTTCCACGTAACCAATAGAGGCGTGGGAGCAGGGACACCAATTTGCGAAAAAGTAATAGATGACCGGTTTCCCCTTAAAGGAGGCGGATGATATAGCGCTTCCATCCGCCTGTTTAACGGAAAACTCGGGCAAGACGGTTCCCAGCTTTATCAACTCGGCAGAATTTCTACGCGACTCAAAGAAATTCACGGCCCCATTCAGGAATACCGCGAGGGCCGCGAGCAGAATGATGAGATTCCGCCGTCTTGCTTTACCGGCGGTTCGCTGCTTAACCGCAGTTACATTTTCAGTCATGTTTCCCTGACTTTCCTGATAACCGGACACGCCGGATTATTGGTTATGCATGTGTTCCATGTCGTGGGAATGTTCTTGCCCGCCATTCGCGGTTGTCCCTTCGGCTCCCATCATCGAATGATCGTGCATCGAATGGTCCGGCATTCCTTCCATGGCCGGAGCCGTGCCTGACGGGTCTTTTGCCAATTGTTTATTCATGTCTGCCATATAGCCGATCTTCAGGTCTTTCCGTCCCATCAGGGCCATTTCTATGGGCCTTTTTTCAACCGGCGTCAGATAAAGTTTTTTCAACTGCTCGTAAGGTCCAATGAGCTTCAGGATGTCTTCTTTCCTGAAGTCTCCTTCCCAATTGCCGATAATTGCGTTCCACACCTGCACGATGGCGGCAGCCTGAACCTCAGTGATGTTTTCAACCTTCAGTTGGGGCTTGACAGTTTTATAGTTTTCAATAAATGATTGCATATGCGGAACAACTGCAATGAATGGAGGCCCGCACCTTTCGCAATACTTCTTGATACGCTCATCGCTATGGCATTGGGTGCATATCCGCCTCGCCATATCATAGGCTTCGGTAGGCTGATAGGCCACAAAGCCGTTAGCTTTGGCTTCGCTGATAAGATATTTCCCCAGAGGGTTCGGAACGTAAACTACGCCCGCTGAGGCGATACAGAGAACGGCTAATACAATCACCACCATGGTCAGTTTCTTTTTCATCTCATGCCTCTTTTACTTTATCCCAAGCAACATTTTGCCCAATTAGTTGCTTACACTTTTTGTGCCATTTTCAAATTAGGAATGGCCTTTTGATAGTCGGCAGCCGGTTAATGATTTATCAGCAGGCATTCTCTGCATTTACATCTTGAGTATACATCCAATAACCTTTTTAGGGAAGGCGTTTTGGAGGTAAATTGTTGTTAACAGTATGATATTCAAGGATATACTTGAATCTAAATCGTTAACAAATTATGAAAATGTTAATTGAATTCCTGGCTTTTATGGCTTGCCGATGAATTTTGAAAAGGGCATTTTTGACATGGCTTCTTCAATGGCTTCTTCCGTGATCATTTTATAGCCATGTTCACGGGCATATTTTTCAACCGCTTCTTTCGCCATGGGGCGGAAGGGGGATGGAGCTTTGTTAAGCCGTTCTCTGGCTCCTTCGGTCCAGCCCATTGTTTTGGAATCATCGGTGAAAAATGATTTGAATTTTCGTATGATGTCTTCGTTCTTCCCGTCGCGGCTGTTAAGAAAATCCACAATTCCGCTTATCGTTTCTGCTTTGCCGGGGACTTTGGCGAATTTCTCTTTGGCGGTGTCCCAGGATTTCATATCGATATCTTCGTAACCGAATTTTTGCATCCGCTTTGTGACCAACATCATCGATTCATCCCTGATCTCGCTCAGGAATTCGGTCGTAATCCTCTCTTTGCCGCGTTCCTTTGCCCGTTTTTGCATCAGTTTTAAAATGCCGGGACGGACGAAGTCGGGGGCGTTCTGCGGCCGCCGTTTGGCGTCATCATCCCAGGGGATGCTTCCGGCTTCTTCTTCCTGCTTTGGTTTTTCCGCCCCGGGAATGCGCGCCCGGCCGAAGCGGTCTGCGGGAGCGGCGGCCTTGAGGACATCGGCGGTTATTTCCTTAATATCCCGCTCTCTTGCGTATTTCTCGGTGGCCAAGCGCACGATTGATTGGGCGAAAACCGGAATTTTACGCAAAAAGGCATCCGCCTCTTCGGTCCAGGGGATTGTGCTTTCGGATCCACCGCCGAACTTGGCGAATGTATCGATGCTGGTGATCGCTTCTTCCTGCGTTTCCGGCTCGTAAATGCACCAGTTGTCTTCACCCATGTCGTTGCCGCTGGTGGCGAAGGCGCGCGCGCGGCAGCCGCCGCAGATAAGCCGGAATTTGCAGAGACCGCATTTTCCTTCGTAAACAGGGTTGCGGTATTTGGCGAACACCGGTGAATTGTTCCAGATTTCGGTAAAGCTTTTAGACTGGATATCTCCCGCCGATACATCCATGTAAGGGCAAGGGGTGACATTGCCGGCCGGGTCTATCCGGCAGTATTGGGTTCCCGCACGGCACGCCGCGATGTAAGTGGATAGGAGCGGGTGTTCGGGGTTCTGTTGATGCAGTATCCGCTTGAAGTGCGGCGCGCATTTAGGGCGCACCATCATGCCCGGATAACTGTCCTGGATCGAGGTGGCCCAACGCAAGGTTTCTTCGTACTCTTGCGGGGTGATGTCGGTCATCTTTTGGCCGCGTCCGGTGCAGACGAGGAAGAAAATATTAAACGCCGCCGCGCCTATCTTGTGCGCCCAGGCGGCGATGGCGGGAAGCTCGTGGAGATTGCCGCGGGTGGGGGTGGTTTGCACCTGTATCTCAAGGCCGGCTTCGCGCGCCGCGATGAGTCCGGCGATGGATTCTTTCAGTGAACCGGTGCGGCCCCTGAAGAGATCGTGGCTTTTTTCCTCAAGCGAATCTATGCTAACCCCAACGCCTGAAACGCCGGCATCTTTGAGTTTCTTCGAGGTTTTGGGGGTGAGAAGCGTTCCGTTCGTACCAAGTACCACCACGAAACCCAAACTTGCCGCCTTGGCGCAAATATCGAATATATCGGGGCGGGCCAGCGGTTCACCGCCGGTGAAGATAAGAACCGCACCGCTGTTGATCTTGGCTATGTCGGTGAGGGTATCAACTATTTTTCCGGCGGAAAGCTCCTCCGGCACGCCCTGCTGGCGCATCCCCGCGTCGATATAGCAGTGTTCGCAGGCGAGGTTACAGCGCGAAGTGATATTCCATGAGATGACGAATGGAACAAAGCTCACAGCACTACATTCCCATTTTTTTTCTGGCTTCGAGCATCATCTCCAGGGTGATCTTGGTCTTCCCTTCTTTGCGAGAATTGGCTTCCATGTGGCCCCGTACCAGATTGCGCACAAATCCGGGAACGCGGTTGAGCATCTCAAGCGCTTCCGCGGTCCATTCCACTTCGGGTCCCTTTTCTTCGACCAGCTCCGGTTTGGTTTTCCTGCTTACCAGGTCACATTACAGGGGGCGTGTCTGAAGAGGAATTCCGAATTGGAGCCAATATCGAGGCCCTCGTCGTAATGAACTCCCACTTTGCCCAGCATGAGCAGGGCAATGTCCTTTCCTTCGATCCAGTTGAGGATCGCGTCGAAAGGCTTGCCCGAAAGAACTTCCGACTTTGCCGCATTGCCGTTGGTAAGTCCTTCGCGCGCGGCCATTTCCATGGCGCTATTGAGATGGTCGCGGTAGATCTTTTCAAGGCCGGAGTCGATGATCTCCTCATGCAGTTTTTCCTGATCCTTGAACTTGAATACTTTTCCCGCCTCTTCGGAAAGGACTTTGGCTATGTTGTGGAATACGCGGTAGTGGAATTCGGGATCAAAAACGGCCAAGGCTGTTACTTTGCAGCCGAACCGTTTTGAAAAATCAATTGCCGTTTGCATGGCGGCGTATGATTGCTGACTGCCATCGATGCCCACGACGATATGTCCGCCATTAAGGGTTTTGCCGTTCTTTGCTATCAGCACATCGGTGTTCACCCGACGCGTCACCCGTTCGCAAACGCTGCCGACCTGGCTGGATTTCACCTCGCCCAACCCGCGGATGCCGAGGGTGACAAGGTCGTATGAGTTGGTTTCGATTTCCTTTACGAGGCTGGAATAGTTTTTTCCTTCCATGACCCGGCGTTTGTTCGGCACCCCTTTTGCGTCGCAGCGTTCCTGGAATACGTCGAGGTACGAATCGGATATTATTCCCAATCCCTTTTCTATCAGTTCGCCGTGTATCTGCCTTTGGCGCTCCAACTCATCGGGGGCCTGATACCTCTCCGGCAGGCCCGGTTCCATCTGAATAAACCGTTCCTCGTGCAGGCGGGCCGCGTAGGAGTGTGTTCCATATATGGTCGAGCCAAGTTCGTTCGCCAACTCGATCGCCCTGTCCAAGCCCCAAAGCGAGTAGTCCGAATTATCAAGAAGCGCCAATATATTTTTATACATCGTTTTGTCCTGTTCCTGTTGCGCAAATGCCTTTCAGTTTTCGAAAAATACCCGCGAAATCATACCTTATAGGGTAGTAACAGTTCAAGTCCTGTATGAGCAGGGCAAATTTCGTTTTTTTCATTTCCCTAAAATCCCGTGGCCAACGGGCCCATTGATCCGCCCATTGGCCGTGAAGTTGTCACAAATCCGATGGTGCAATTTACATTCCACTTTTCTTTTTGGCCTTGTCCATCACGTCGTTGGTGATTCTGGAATATCCATGGTCGGCCGCGAACTTTTCGATGCTTGTTTGCACCATAGGCCGAACAAAAGCAGGGACTTTCTGCAGTCTTTCCTCGGCCTCGGTGTCCCACAAAACGGCCGCTTCTTGCCGGGCCTCTCCGGTTAAAAGCGTATCTTTAATGATTTCCATTGGCTTTGCGGCCTCTTTTCTGCCCCCTACGTGCACCCCAAGGCTTCTTACAAGCTGGGCTTCCATCGGGTTTATCAGCATTGCAAAGCTGTTCCCGCACTTGCCGCAGGCAAAAACAAGGCCGGCGGTGCCGTCATTGCTGCCTTCGGCATCCTTAAAGGCCATTGGCTCGTCACATTTGACACACAACATTTTCATTTCTGTAATATTCCCCCCGTCATTGGTCAATTTGGCCGGATGCAGGCTTGCCCAGGAACGCCAGCACCTTTTTGTTTATATCCTCAAAAACCCCATGCAGATGCGGGGCATTCGTTCCAGTTCCGGAAAGGCCGGCGTTGGACATCTCCAACAATCTTTTATCGAAGGGTACCTGGCCGATACACGGGGCGCCAAGCCATTCAAACGAGTCTGCCATTCCCACGTCTTCGTAAGGCCTGTTTTCCTTGCCACAATGGACGCAGGCAAAGCCCTTCATGTTCTCCACTACTCCGATAATCGGGGCGCCCATCTCCTTTACGGCGTTGATCGATTTGACCACAATCTGATTTGCTATGCCGGTTGGGATGGTGACGATGATCACCCCATCCAGCTTTCCGAGAAGTTGCGTGAGATCTCTAAATCGCGCAAGCACTGGCGGCAAGTCAATGAAAAGGAAGTCCAATTCACCCCAAGCGGTGTCCGCGATCAGTTCGCGTAACGCGGTAGCCTCTATGACGCTTATCCATGAGTAGGTAGAGGACGGCCCGTCCCAGTTTATCGGCCGTTCACGGGCTGCCATGAAAAGTTCCGTCGACATTATCTTGATCCCAAAAGCCCCGGTGGGAGGCCGCACTCCTTCGTGATCCGTGGTCAAGCAGGCATTTTCAATACCCATCATCTTGGGTATGGAGGGGCCATTCAGGTCGGCATCCAAAATTCCAACCTTGAAACCGTTTTGGGCCATATTCGCGGCAATGCTTACTGTGATGGTGCTTTTTCCCACTCCGCCCTTGCCGCTCATGACGGCGATCTTGTATTTGACGTTCCCCATTCTTTCATTAAGGGCCGTAAGTTTTTCGGTGACCTGGGCAACTATCCCCGATCCGCCGTCCCCTGCGATGTCTTTGTAATGTTTCATTCGTCCCCCCTGAATGGTTTGCCTTTATTGTTTTAATGAGTGAAATGGTTTGATTGTGCAATCCTCGCAGCACACCTTCCCGATCTTTTCCAGATTCTCCCTGTCTTTTTTGAAGGGGTTTTTTTCTTTCAATGAGCCGTGAAAAACATCCACCAATCCTTTTTTAAGTTCTATGAACGGGCCGTTTTTCTTTAGCGAGTAATAACAATGCTGCTTGTCCTTTTGCACTTCCACGACCCCGATCCTCCTGAGGAGGGATAGGTGGCGGGAGATTGTCGGCTGTGGGGCGTCAATGGTGTTTACAATGCATTTGACGCAAAGGAGTGAATCGTGTGACAGCAGCATAACGATCCGCAGTCTTATTTCTTCGGAGAAAGCGAAAAGGATTTCGTTCAAATTGTTCTTTGACATCGTATGTGTTTATCCGAATATACGAATAGAGTCAAGTGGTTTGTTTGAGGTAAAGGTGCTTGAAAAGTGAATGGCGATTTATTTTGGGGGCATGGATCGTTTATTGGCGAACCGAAAAAACAATTGTTAAGGATTGGGCATGGGAGGGACGGCGAAAACGGCAAAAGCCCTCGAAAAAGTCAAAAGGACTTTATCACTTTATGCACATGGAACATTTTATTAAGGTCGAAACTAAGGCGTTTTCTCCCCATACAGCCGTTTCAGCCTTGCGCGGTAGCCGTCGGCATCGCCGTATTCCTCAAAGTCCGAATAAAGTGAATGGGCTTCTTTTATCCTCTGTGCATGTTTGATGGGGCACCAATAGTTTTCTGTGCGGGCGCCCACTTCGCGGGCGTAGCCGATGAGGCCGTTTGCATATCCGCAATAAACGCAATTGAACCGCTCGAAGATATTCAGGTATTGAAGGTATTGGCGGTCGATGACGATAAAATCACCCCTCGGCACCTTTTTTATGCCATAGACGGGAAAACAGACAGCTTGGTAAAGCGCCAAAAATAGATCAAGGATCACCAATGGGATGACCATCGAGTAAATAAACGGGGCGACTAATATGATAGGCAATTGGGCATTCAGGATAAATCGCCATACATTCTGCCGCAGCCGCCGGTGGTATGCGGCGACATCCTTTTCAAAGATTACCTTCCGTTGCTCCACTGTGTAACGGAACCGGCTGGCTAATAGCGACATTTCACGATGCAATTCGTCTTGCAGTTCACCAATTTTCCGAAGAAGCAGTTCTATCCGTTCGTTCATGAATCTCTCCTTGGCATTGTCCGCCGTTGTGAAAGGTGAAGGAGCGGAAACACACCCGCTTTCTCGCAAAACTCCGCCCCTTCAGAATACAGTACTCACGCTTATTTGGCCGCTTTAAAAAATCAAAAACTTAAAGCCGGCAATTACCAGTACTACCGCAAGAATTCGGAGGAGCGTGAAATTTGAAAAACGCCGGCTCCCATGTGCAGAGCCGATAAGCCCTCCAGCGACCCCTGCAACCGACCATGCCAAGAGGGACGGTATGGGGGGGAGCGTGCTTATCACCGATAGATGTCCGCCGATTCCCGCAATGGAATTCACCAAGATGAACGCAGCCGAAACACCGGCCGTTTGCCGTGCGTCCGCCCACCCGATCAAAAGCAACAAGGGACTTAAGAATATCCCTCCGCCGATGCCCGTCAGGCCGGAGAGCAGGCCGATGCCGGAACCCAAAGCAAGCGCCAGGAGGAGCGGCACCGATTTGGTTTGAACAACCGTGTGTCTCGTTGCGCTGCGGAAAAGCTGGAACGCCGCGTATAGCAAAACGACACCGACTATGGGGCGGTATATCGTAGCGGGGAGGGAAAGCCCTCCGCCAAAAAATGCAAATGGCACGGATGTCAGGGCAAAGGGAAGGAACAGTTTCCATGAAAAGCAATTAGACCGGTAAAAGCGCACCGTTCCAATGGTGGAAACAAGTATGTTGATGATAAGTGCCGTCGGCTTCATGATTCCGGGGGCAAATCCGGCGAGCGCCATTACCGCCAAATAGCCTGATGCTCCACCATGGCCCACGGATGAATAGAGCATCGCCGTCAAAAAAAACGATATGGGAACGGCAATCTCGGCTATCAGCATCCGTAACCTTATATCATCAAGAAGAGTTGCCAAGTGAGTATTTTACGGAGCGAATCAAAAAAGGGAGAAACTACTTGCCCAACAGGTCGAATGCGTCGGAAACCGCTTTACCGGCGAGGGGAGATTCCATCCACTCGTCGGTGCGCTTCTTGATGACGGTGCGGAGGTTCTTGCCCACCGTGCCGCCATTCACGCGTATGCGGGCGGCGGGGGCGAGCGCCGCGCCGGGAAGCACGTCGCGCATCCAAAAGACAGCGTCGGCGTCTGCCGTTACCGGCGATTCGGTGACGATGATAGTGCGCGTCTTTTTCGCCAGCTTCAAGGTGGCAGAGGTTTCCGTGCCGGTAAGGAATACGGCCCGCGTTGTATTGATCAATCGTTTTTCCAGTGCGGCGCGGCTGATGCCGCCGTTTTCGGCGGGGAGCAACGTCACCCGCATCCCGTATTTTTTCAGTCGATCCAACAGCCAGCGAGGACTTCTCTTTCCCGCGATAACCGCGTCGCCGCGCCCTATGCCGCAGGCGCGCAGGAGTAGATCCAACGCTTCGCCCGCGCGGATGAAATCGAACACCTTCTCCATCGCGGGGCGGCGGGCCACAACTCGCCGCGTGCCGCCGGCCAGTATGCGGGCCGATTCTTTCATCCGGACAATATTGAAAAATTCGCCGGTGCTGTAGTCTTTTTTCACATCGCGTTTCACCCACGCGGCGACCTCGCGTATGCCGTCCACGATGGAGTGCGCCGCCTTGAAGCCGAGTACACGCGCGATTTTGGAAAAATCGACGTGATAGTTGCGCCGGTCGGCGTCCGCCGGGGCGACTTCCACCTCCGCTCCCACCTCGTTGCTCACAATGCGGGCCAGATCGACTATCTTTATGTTGTTGTTGTTGCTGCCCACGTTGAACGCCTGGCACGACACCTTTTCACGTTTCGCCTCCAACGCCAGACGGAATGCCTTCGCCGCATCGCGCACATGAAGGAAGGGGCGCCATTGCTGTCCGCCTCCCAACACAAATATCTTGCCGCGCGTGATGGCGTGCAGCGTCATCTGGTTCACCGCAAGATCGAATCGCATCCGCGGTGCGAGGCCGAAGATGGTGGCCTGCCGCATATAGACGGGGCAGAACAAATTGTCCGCCATCGAGGTGAGTTCTGTTTCGGTTTTGAGTTTTAGCTTTGCATAGAGCGATACAGGATTGCAGGCGGAGTTTTCGCCCAGCACTTTGCCGTCACCATAGCCATAGACCGAGCAGGAGGAGGCGAAGATAAACCGGCCGCAGCCCGCCGCTTTCGCCGCCGCCGCCAGCCGCAATGCCGCTTCGTGGTTTATCGCGACCGACCATGCGGGATCCAGGTCGCACGACGGATCGTTGGAAAGCGATGCGAGGTGTATTACCGCCATGCCCGGTCTCAGCAACTTGGCGATCTTTTTAGTATCGCGGATATCACCCCGCACGATGCTTAATCCGGGGCGGCTTTTCAGGTGGGCCACCGGTTTTGGCCCGAAAAGGAAACGGTCATACAGAATGACGCTGTAGCCGGCATCAAGCAGCTGTGCGCAGAGCGCCGCGCCGATGTACCCGGCGCCGCCGGTGACCAGTATCTTATCCGTTTTTGCCATGCGTGGATCAAGGGTATCAAAATCGGGGGGAAAAGGTAACCGGGGTCCTGAAAATATTTGCATGGGATTTAACATGATGAAGAGCTTATCGGACGGAAAAAGCGGCTCTTGAGTGCGGTTTCAGCCTTTAAATAATCCCTGTTTCGCCATATCGGCCCTGGGGTTACGTCCGTTCGGCGCTTCGCGTTCCCGCAAATCGTCGGGGAGGGAGGCCGGGTCGCCATATCGGCCGATTGCGATGGCGCAGACAGCTTCGTAATCCTCTTCCGGCACTCCCAGCAGGCGGTAAGCTGATTCTTTGCTAAAGCCGGCCATGCCGTGCGTATAGAGGCCCAGGAACCGGGCTTGAATGGTGAGTGACATCCAGGCCGCGCCGCAGTCGAAGACGGCCCATGAGTTTGGCTTGTTATTATAGGCAAAACGACGGCGGGCGAAGAGAATCGCAAGCACTGGCGCGTTTTTGCACCAAACGCGGTTTCCTTCAGCGAGAATTTCAAGATAGGTGGGGAGCAACTCGGCCGTATCGGCATACATGAAAAGCCACGGCTGGTCATTAGAGCACGATGGGGACCACCGGGCGGCCTCAAAAAGCGTTTGCAAGGTTTCTTGGGGTATAGGGGAGGGGTCAAGCGCGCGCGGAGACCAGCGGTTTATAAAGAGCTTATCGACTGCCGCATCTGGAATGCGTTTGTTATCAGGTTCTTTTCCCATGTTTCCTCCCAATGTTAGTAGGAACCTGAATAATAATAGCAAAAACAGCGGAGAACTGCCAATTAACCAATTGATATATAAAGATCACTGAATTGAATTGGGTTGAAAGATATTTCGAAAATCTAATTTAAAAATTATATCATAAAAAGATCTTGTTGCAACAGTTATTTTTAAGAAAATTAAAATTACGTAACATGTTGTAAATAAAAGATAAATAAGTGTTTAGCGCGAGCGTTGTTCAATCGCTGGTGAATAAAACAAAAAGGAACTGGCCCAATAGCGGTTACGGTACAACCCAGCTTGACATTTAAGACCTCATCCCATATAAATGAAAATCATTTTCATTTGCAGCTAAAAGGGGAACACCAAATGGGTATCAAAAAGGGGGCACTGGTTTTTGCCTTCCTGCTGATATTTGCCACTGCCTGTCAGCGGCCCGCAATTCAGCCGCAATCCACGCGTCCGCGGGCTGTCGTCACCCTGTTTCCACTTTATGATTTCGCTCGCGCCGTCGCGGGTGACCATGCCGAGGTGAAGATGCTTCTCCCTCCCGGAATGGAGCCGCATGGTTATGAACCTTCCCCATCCGATGTTGCGGGGATTGAGTCGGCCAACCTTTTCATTTACACCGGTGCGGCGATGGAGCCGTGGGCGGAGCGGATACTAAAGTGCGCCCCGAACCTCCAGCGGCTGACAGTCGATGCGTCAAAGGGGATTCAATTGATGGGTGACGTGGACGACGGGCATCGTCACGGGGGCGGATGGGACCCGCATATATGGCTTGATTTTGGAAACGCGCAGAAAATGGTCGGCACCATAGCTGACGCCTTCATGCAAACAGATGCAAAAAACGCACAGTTATACAAAGAGAATGCTTCCACTTACAATAAACAGCTGGAAGCCCTTGATGCGGAGTATCAAAAGGGGTTAGCCCAGTGCGCCACACGCGAACTGATTCACGGCGGGCATTATGCGTTCGGTTATCTGGCGCGCCGCTACCGGTTGGATTATCATGCCGCCTACGGGTTTTCACCCGAAGCCGAGCCGTCCCCCAATACGATGATGGCGCTCACGAAGCGGGTGAAGGCATCGGGGGCGAAGGCGGTTTTTTACGAGGAGCTGGTGCTTCCCAAAACGGCACAGGCGATTGCTGGCGAGGCGGGGGTGAAACTGTTGCAACTGAACGCCGCGCACAATGTTACCCGCGAACAGATGGCGGGAGGGGTGACCTTCATCGGGCTGATGCGCGAAAATCTAAAGAACCTCCGCGCCGGTCTCGGTTGCGAATAGAAGGGGGGGCTAGGCGCAATTCATTGTGCCGGTAATCCGTATCGGATTATTGCAAAATAACTTCTTTTATCGGTTTTCACGCTTAACTTTCTTGCATTTCTTGCAATGCCGCCAGCGGCATCGGATCCTTCACAACACCCAGACGCCCC
>JAKAGL010000131.1 GCA_021815535.1 bacterium | reverse complement strand
TCCGGTTTTCCGCCATCCAAGGTGGAGCGCGGTTCGTATAGAACGCCGGGGTAAAAATATTTGGCGGCGGCACCACCGACTCCGCCAAAAAAGGCAAGAATGGATCCCCACCCTACCAAATTGAAAAATCGCCTGCGCGACAAGTCTTCGTTAGCCATTTTCCCTTCCTCCCAATGTTCCCTCTCCGTTGGCTTTATGGCAAGTGCCGGTTTTTATATCACGGCAAAAGGGAAAATGTAAACAGTTTTTCAACAAAACGTTTAAGGTATTTTTTAGGGAAGTTCAGGGAAAAATCTTCCCTGGATTCAGCAGGCCGGCGGGATCGAAGGCTTTTTTCAATCTTTTACTGATTTCAACGCAGGCTGTTCCCAGCTCTTTTTCAATGTAGGGCATTTTTGCCAAACCGACCCCATGTTCGCCTGAAAGGGTGCCGTCCAGCTCCAGCGTGATATGCAGAATCTCGTCCACCGCCTTCAGCGCCACTTCATATTCTTTAGGGTTAGACGCGTCGGTCATGACGTTTACATGGATGTTGCCGTCGCCGGCGTGGCCGAAATTTACGATCGGCAGCCCGGTCCGGCGGGACAGTTCATCCAGCCGGTCCATCAGTTCGCCTATCCGGTTGCGCGGCACGGTCACATCTTCGTTGATTTTGGAGGGACGCAAGCGGTTGAGCGACACGGAGATGGAGCGCCGCACCTTCCAGAATGCCTGCGCTTCCGCAGTATCCCGCGCGATGGTAAACGAACGTGCCCCCAGTTTTTCGCAAATCGCTTTGATCCCTTCCATTTCCCGCATGGCGGGGCCGGGATCTCCATCCGTCTCCGCCAGCAACATCCCTCCGGCATCCACCGGAAGGCCCGCGCGCAGATATTCCTCTACACAGCGGATGGCGGTGCGGTCGATATACTCCAGGGTGCGCGGCACCAGCCGGGCGCGGAGTATCTCCGTTACGGCGTTCACCGCCACGCGGCGGTCATCGAACACCGCCATCGCCGTCACCACCGTTTTGGGCATGGGCACCAGCTTCAAACGTATTTTGGTGATGATGGCAAGCGTCCCCTCGCTGCCGACCAGCAGCCGCGTGAGATCGTACCCTACCGCCCCTTTAACGCACTTGATGCCGGTCTCCACCACGCTGCCATCCATGAATACCGCCGTGAGGCCCATCACATAATCGCGCGTCACGCCGTATTTCACCGCCGACGGTCCTCCCGCGCCGGTCATCACGTTGCCGCCGATGGTGCTGCTCTTCAGGCTTGCCGGGTCGGGCGGATAAAAGAGGCCGTGTTTGGCCAACTCCTTGCCTAGTTCCGCGTTGACGATCCCCGGCTCCACCTCCACGTACATCGCATTGTGGTCTATCCTCAGGATGCGGTTCATCTTCACGAAGTCCATCACAACGCCTCCCTGGACGGGAACCGCCGCTCCGGTATAGCCGGTGCCGGCCCCGCGCGGGGTGACCGGGATGCCATGCCGCGCGCAGATGTTCACCACCCCCGTCACCTCTTTGGTTGAGCGGGGAAAGAGCACGCAATCGGGCGTGTGCTTTATCTTCGTTGCGTCGAACGAATAGAGAAGCAGCTCCTCGCGGGCCGTGGTCAGGTCGCCGCAGGCGCGTTTCAGTTCGCCCAGAACGCGCAGATCGATCGTCATTTAACCGGCCTTTTCCATCCAGCCGAAGGTATCCGCCGCTTTGCCGTACTGGATGCCGGTGATGGCGTCGTACAATCGTTGCGCCATCGGGCCGATAGCGCCGCCGTTCACTGTCAAGGTGGTATCGCCGTGGCGGATCTCCCCCACCGGCGAGATGACGGCGGCGGTGCCGCTGCCGAAGACTTCGCGCAGCGCTCCCTTATCCCGCGCGTCGAAAAGTTCGTCGATACCGATGCGCCGTTCCGCCGTTTTTATCCCCCACGCCTTTGCCAACGCCAGCACGCTGTCGCGTGTGACGCCGGGCAGGATGGTACCTTCCAGCGGAGGGGTTATCAGCTCGTCTCCGATAACGCAGAAAATGTTCATCGCCCCCGCTTCTTCAAGATAGCGGTGTTCGATGGCATCCAGCCAGATCACCTGCGCAAAACCCTGTTCACGCGCTTCTTCGGCCGCCAGCAGTGAGGCGGCGTAGTTGGCGGGGGTTTTTACATCCCCCAACCCCCCTTTGGCGGCCCGGATGTAGTTGGCGCTGGTTGTCAGCCGCACCGGCTTCACCCCTTCTTTGTAGTAACTCCCCACCGGCGAGGCGATCACCATAAAGGTGTATTCGCGCGAGGCGCGCACCCCTAAAAAGCTCTCCGACGCGAAAACAAAAGGGCGCAGATAAAGCGAGTGCCCCCGCTTTTGGGGAACCCAGCCGGCATCTTCGCGCACCACCGCCTTGACCGCCCCGATAAACTGCTCCCGGCCCATCGGCGGAATGGCGAGGCGGCGGCAGGAGCGGGCAAACCGCTCGTAAAATTTTTCGGGGCGGAAAAGCGCCGCCGCGCCGTCGTGCTGGCGGAATGCTTTCAGCCCCTCGAACACGATCTGTCCGTAGTGCAGCGCGCTCACGGAAGGAAGCAGCGGCAACGGGCCGAACGGCAACAGTTTCGCCGCTTCCCAGCCCCCGTTGCGGTATTCCATCTGAAACATGTGATCGGAAAAAACTTCGCCAAACGCCGCGTTTTCCAGGTTTGACTGTGCGCGGCGGCTTGCGGGCGCCTTGATCACCGTGATGTTCATATTCATCTCCATTGCATGTATGTCAAGCCTGCATTCTACCGCCAAACCCGCGGATGTAATAGCGCTTGGATCCAAACAACCGGTTGATAACCATTGGCGCGAAGCCCCAGGGGCGCGGAACCAAAGAAATGGATCGAGGCCATTTGTTGCCGTGCGGCGCGGCCGCCGCCGGCGTGGACCGTTACTTTATTTCCCGCTTGGGCGTGGCGTGGATGGCATCCCGCAAAGGCTTAAGGTGTTCGTCATCGGGCGCGAGCCGCTTGATGGCATCCATGTTTGCCAGCGCATCGTCACGCCGCCCCTGCTTGGCCCAGGTCATGCCGGATTCGTAATACCACAGGGCGGCCGCGCTGGGGCTTTGCACCACCCCATCCCCTTTTTCATACATGCGCCCCAAAAAATGCTGCGCGTCGGGATCCCCCGCGTCGGCGGCCATCTGGAAATACTCCTTGGCAAGGGCCATGTCCTTTACGCCGGTCTCACCGTTGTAGTATATCTGCCCCAGCAACACCTGCGCCCTTACCTGCCCCTGCGCCGCCGCCTTTTTCAGCCACCCCGCCGCGCGGCGCACATCGCGCTCCACCCCCTCGCCGCGGTAATAGATCATCCCCAGCGCATATTGGGCTTCGGAATGTCCCGCCGACGCCGCTTTCAGAAACAGCTCGATGGCCATTGGCAGATCCTGTTTCACCTCTTCGCCTCGGTAATGAAGATTGCCCAGCACCATCTGCGTCTGCGTGTCGCCGGTATCGGCCCGCTTTTGCATCTCCTTCAGCGCTTCCCCTTTAATGATCTTGAGATGCTCTTCGGGGGTGAGAGGCTTTTTTTCAGCGGGGGCACAGGCATAAGCCAGCGCGGCGCAAAGAAAAAGCAGTGCAAAACCGCCCCTCCGCCACACGGCCAATTCTTTTCCCACGCCTTCCATTCTAATAAAACCCGCTATTTGACACCACTGCGATCGCGAAAAAAGCCGGCGCGCCCCAAAGCGGCGGCTTACCCATAATTTCCCTTGTTTATGTGCATACCGATAGTTGCTATCATTGGCAGAACCGGTTGTTGAAGGGAAAGAACGATGTTTGGATTTATCAACAGGTTTTTTGAGAAGCCCGCCGAAAACGGCACGAAGGCGGAGGGACGCGACGTCAGAGTGGCGGCGTGCGCCATCCTGATAGAAATGGCCGGAACGGACGGGGAGTTCTCGGCGGAGGAAAAGGACAGCATCCTGAAATACCTTGAGGGAACCCACGCTTTGGCTCCCCAGGAAGCCGAGGAACTGCTTCAAACGGCGGCGCGCGGCCTTAAAGGCGCGGTCGACTTGTGGCATTTCACCAATCTTGTGAACCAGAACTACTCCAAGGAGGAAAAGCTCCAGGTGATCGAGATCATGTGGAGGGTCGTTTATGCCGACGGCCGTTTGGATGAGCACGAGGATTATCTTGCCCACAAGCTGGGCAATCTGCTCCACATCAACCATAGCGAACTTATGGATGTTAAAGTGAAAGTGCTTCGGGATTCGGAGAAAACGAAACCTTGATCAAAATGCCGCCCGACGGGAACTCTCATTCCGCAAGGCCGAGCCGGGGGAGCAACAGCATCAATCCCCCCATGATCACGGCGAAACCGATGATATCCAGCCAAAAACCGGCCGCTATCATGCTCCGTATCGGCACCCGCCCGCTGCCGTAAACGATCGCGTTCGACGGAGTGCTGACCGGCAGCATGAACGCCATGCTGGCCCCCAGGCAAACGCCGATCACCGGCGGCGTGGCCGGTACCCCGGCGGTTTCCGCGATGGAGATGAACAACGGCACCAGCATGTTGGCCGTGGCGGTGTTCGAGGTGACCTCGGTTATCATGATCGCAACGGCGGTGGCCACCGCCGTAATGGCCCACAGGGACGATACGCCGGTTTCCTCGATGATGAATTTCCCCATCACATCCGCCAGCTTTGTGCTGAACATAAGGCCCCCGAGGGACAACCCCCCGCCGAACAGCAGGATGGTTCCCCAGTCGATCCGCTTGGCGTCATCCCAGCCGATAGTGAATTCGCGTTTTTGCCAATTGACCGGCGTCAGGAACAAAAACATCACGGCGATGAGCGATACCACCTCTTCATGCAGGTGCACCTCGAAAAAACCGTAGAGCCGGTTGCCGGTACCGGCAACCGCGGCTACCACGCCGGGAAAGAGCCAGAGAGCCACCGCCAGCAAAAACGCCATGAGGGTATTCTTCTGGCCGCGGGTCCAGGGGCCAAGCTCCTCTTTTTTTTCCGCCATGTAACCGGCCAGTCCGCCGATGCCCCCGGCGGGCGGACGATAGATGAGGTACATATAAATGATCATGATGCCGGTCATGACCGCCATGATCGGCAACGCCAGCTGCATCCAGACGAAGAAGGGGATCTTGATCCCCGCCAGTTTTTCAAGCATGCCGATGCCAATGAGGTTTGGCGGGGTGCCGATGGGGGTGCCGATACCGCCGATTATCGCGGCGTAGGCGATGGTGAGAAACAGGCCGATGTTGAACCGGTTTCCCGACCCCTTCGCCAGGCTCCCCACAATGGCGGCGATACCCGCCGTTATCGGAAAGATCATCGCCGTGGTCGCGCTGTCGCTTATCCACATGGAGATCGCCGTGGGGATCAGCGCAACCGCCATGAACAACCGGAAAAAACTTTCCCCCACCCACCTGCGCGAAAGCACCCATATCGAGATGCGGTAATCCAGCCGGTGCGTCTTCATCGCCTCCGCCAGCATGAAGCTGCCGATGAACAGAAAGATGATCGGGTGCGCGAACGGCGCGAAAACCGATTTTGCGCCGCCAATGCCAAGCAGAACACAGAGAACCGGCCCCAACAGCGCGGTGGCCGGTATCGGTATCGGTTCGCCCACCCAGTAGACCATCACCAGCGCCAGCACGGCGGCCAACCGGTGCGCCACGGCGGAGAGTTGCGGCAACGGTAAAAGAAGGATAATGGCGAAAAGCGCGGGCCCGGCGAAGAGCGCAACGGTACGCCGCACCCTGTCGAATGCCTGTTCCTGTTCGCTGATCCCCTCTACCGGAGCGTCAGGTTGATTCATGCCGCCATTTTACGCCAGCGGCGCCGTTATGCGAAGTGCGACGGGCTTTATGATTTGCATCATATGTTTTCCTTTTTTTCCTGTGCGACTATACTTTCGAAATAACAAAGCACCGGGATAACATCAAACATGGAGGTTTTTTTATGAAACATTATCTGATAGTTGCCGCCGTCCTGCTGGCCGCAATGGGAACCGGCGCCACGGCCGCCGAACACACGCACGCCCACGCCGATGCGCACACCCACACGCACGGGGAGCCGGCCGAGAGTGAACGCGCCGGCCTGACCCTCATGCAGGTGATGCACGATCTGGCGGCGAACCTCAACCGCATCCAGTGGGGCATTATGACCAACAACCGCTACATGGTGGAGCAGGGAGCCGCCGCCATCGCGTCGCACCCGATGCCGCACGGGGGACTGAAGCCGTACATCAAAAAGAACGCCGACATGATAAAGGATACGATCCCGGTGTATGACGAGCAGGTCCACACAACCGCAGCGGAGATGAAAGAAAAGGCCACCACCGCCACAATGCTTGAGTTGCAAAAGATGGCCGCCACCATCGGCGATGGGTGCGTCAACTGCCACGACGTATTCAGGAACCCCTAAGCGGCGGTTTCTTTTTAAAATAGAAAATGATCGGTTATTCAGAAAAAAGCAATCCAAAATATTTGATCCGGCAGATTATCCGGAATTCCAGAAAAAATTACAACCATGCCGGAAAATCACCCGGAAACTGGTGAAAAAATATGGGGATAAATTAAAGAACTTCAGGGAGTTTTTTTCTGTTCCTGATGAATAATTTGCCTCAGTCGCTGCCAATATAATTGTACTATGTTGATTGTTCTTCTGGTCCGGATGAATCAGCAATAACTATGGTTTCTCCATCTTCAGGAATA
>JAKAGL010000130.1 GCA_021815535.1 bacterium | reverse complement strand
GCATAACATTCCGGTCCGCGAGGATGCCGATCTGGTGGAAGTGCTTTCAAAGCTCGATTTGGAGGAAGAGATACCGCCCGACCTTTACCGTGTCATAGCCGAAGTGCTTTCCTTCATCTATCGCATCAACTCCGGCAACAGCGTGGCCAAACCGTAAGGCATGTTTTCCACTGCGATCGCAATCGATGGGAATAAAAAAGGGGACCATTGAAAGGTCCCCCGATTAGCAATAAATGACGGTTACTTCTTTGCGTCGATCACTCCCTGTATCTCACCTTTGCTTCGCACGCCGACAACCTGTTCCTGCACTTTCCCATCCTTGAAAAATAGCAGGGTGGGGATGCCGCGGATGCCGTACTTGGTGGCGGTTTTGGGGTTTTCATCAACGTTGAGTTTGCCCACAATCACGGAGCCTTTATTTTCCTCCGCGAGTTGTTCGACAATCGGGGCAAGCATCCGGCACGGAGCGCACCACTCGGCCCAAAAATCGACGATAGTAAGTGTGGACGATTTCTCCACCTTATCTCCAAAATTGGCGTCGGTGAATTGATCAACAGAACCAGCCATGTAAAACCTCCTTGGATTGCTTCAGGCTATTATCATTGTAAGTATACGGCAAGTCTAAACCGCATAGCGTTATTTATCAAGTAGAGATGCAAACGGAGAAAAGGATTCAATCCACTCAGAGCTTGTCAAAATTTCCAGCCCGCAGTGCATCAAGCAACGCCGAAACATCCTTTCCGCTATTGATGGCGGCCAGTGCTTTTTGCTGGCCAGCAGTGTCGCCGTAAAAAATGGCGCCAATGATCCGCCCGTTTTTCAGTGCCAGTTTCCGGTAGGTTGCGTCGGTTTCCACCACAATTGATTCCCCTTTACCCTCTCCGTCTATGTCGCCTGCGGCGGTAAGGCTGACACCGGCAACCTTGAGGGTATTGCTGATGGTGGTGCCGGGATAGCGTTCCTTACCCCCGGCCATATTGGTCCCCGCGATTTCCCCCTGCTTTTCAGCGGCGGTCCAGATGCCATACGAAACGCCGAAATACTCTATCGGGTCCCCGGCCGCGTAAATGTTCGGGATCCCCGTTTCCATGCGGTCATTAACCACAATTCCCTTGTTGACGCTGATGCCGGGGTGTCGGATCGCCGATTGGTAAGGGGTGGCGCTGATGGCGGATGCCGTCAATGCCAGCGTGGTATCGGGCCGGATCCCGGCAGAGATCAGCACCATGCTGCAGGGAATGCGTGTGCCGTCTTCGAGATTGACGCCGTTCACGGTATCCCCGCCGGTTATTTCCTTGGTTTTGGCTCCGAGGTAAAAACGGAATCCCATCGATTTAAGCCGCCGCTGCAACACGGCCGCGCCGGCCACGTCCATCTGCCGTGGCAACAGGCGGGGAAAAAATTCAACCACATTCACCGTGCAGCCGCTTTTGATGAGGTTGCTTCCCGCTTCCAGCCCCAGCAATCCGCCACCGATAATGGTTACCTCACGATGTGTTTTGGCATATTCCACAATCTTTATGGCGTCGGCCATTGTACGAAGCGAAAAAACTCCTTGAAGCTGCACACCGGGAATCGGCGGGATGAATGGGGTGGCTCCGGTGGCAAGCAGTAATTTGCCGTACCCAAGCTCTTCCCCGTTTTCAAAAGTTACCGTTTTGAGACCGGGGTTGATCTTTACCGCCCTGGCGTTCGTGCGCAAAGTTATTCCCTGTTCGGCATACCACTCCGGCTTTCTAAGGTAGAGTTGCTCCGGCTTAAGATTCCCTGCAAGAAAATCGATCAATCGTATTCGGCTATAAAATGGGTAGGGTTCGTCGGTGACTATGGTGAGTGCGCCGTATTGATCGAGTTTTCGGATCGATTTCGCTGCGGTGGTACCAGCCACGCCGCTGCCTATAATGAGATAATTCATTACATAATTCTACCCTGAGAGTGGATGAGGTTCCAATGAAGAACTTTGGGCGGAATTCTTCGCTCTCCGTGTTCTTATGTTATAATTGCCTCTGAAATAACCGGATGATGAAAACATTATTAGGTATCGCATATCTCTCTTTATGGGCGGCTTCTGGCCCTAGTGCCCCATTTCCGCCACGGGAGGCCGCTAATTAGCCCCGGCCACCAGACAGCCGGTGGCGAGGCCGCCGATTGCCCCACCGTTGAAATCGCCCATGTTGCGCACTTCCGCGAGATTTGCGGGGTTAACGATAGCCATTTGCGCAGCATCGAGAAGCTGTTTGGAATCAGCATAGTGGCCCGGAACGATTCCATCTTCATCACCGGTACTTCGGCCGAGGCGCAACGAGCGGCCGACCTGTTGAGCCAACTTAACGGATTGGTGGAGCGGGGAACGGAGGTTGGCAATGAAGACTTTAAATACATCGCCCGGTATTTTTATGAAAACCGGGGGGTGGTTTCGGTGGCGGAAATTTTTTCCGGCGAGGTGCGTATTCAGACCGCCCGCAAGGCGGTGATCCCGCGCACCTTGGCGCAGCGCAGTTATATTCACTCACTTACTCACACCGATGTGGTGGTTGGTGTCGGACCGGCGGGCACCGGCAAAACCTATTTGGCGATGGCGGTGGCGGTCTCCGACCTGCTGAAGAAAAAAATAAGCCGTATTGTGCTTACCCGTCCGGCTGTTGAAGCGGGTGAGAGTCTCGGTTTCCTTCCCGGCGACCTCAACGAAAAGATCACTCCCTACTTGCGGCCTTTGTATGATGCGATGTACGAATTGTTGGGGCCGGACAAATTGGCCGCCATGATGGAACATGGCCAGATAGAGGTGGCTCCCCTGGCGTACATGCGGGGGCGTACGCTTAATGATTCTTTCATCATTCTTGATGAGGCGCAAAATTGCACTTCGGAGCAGATGAAAATGTTTCTGACGCGGCTTGGCACCAACAGCAAAGCGGCCATCACCGGTGATGTGACGCAGATTGATCTGCCGCGCGGAAGGATCAGCGGTTTGGTTCAGGCCGAAAAGGTCCTCGCCGGCATCGAAGGCATCGACATCGTCTATTTCAGCAAGCGCGATGTCGTGCGCCACTCGTTGGTGCAGAAGATCATCGGGGCGTATGAAATACACGAGGCGATGAGCGATAGGGAGAAAGACGATCATGCCGGAGGATAACGGCGCACCGAATCCCGGTCCCCCCTCTCCAAAGCGTTCCCGCACCGGCATAGGGGTTGAGGAAATTAAAAAAGTCTTTTTGGGGCGCGGCAGACTTGCGGAAAATCTGTGGAACGGATTGTCCGATTATTTTGCAGACGATAAACGGTTCTATGCCATATTGCTGTTGGCCGTGTTCTGTACGTCGCTTGCCATTTTCATAAAGCCCAACCGGGTGGCTACCGAAGACTACCACGAAGGGGAAATCGCGCGGCGCAACATATATGCTCCGCGGGACCAAATAATCGATGATGATGCCGATACCGCAATCCGCCGCAAGCGGGCCGAGGAAGCGGTACGCGATGTGTACATGCTGGATGCCGCGCCGCTCAAGGCCATAGTGGGCCGCATCCACAATGCTTTCGGCGTCATAACGCAGGGCTATCTGAAAAACGTTCCCCAACCGTACCGGGCCGTGATGAAAGAGCTCGACGAACGGGAGGCGATGGATGTTACCCCGTTAAGCGGCGAGGCTGCCGCCCGCCGCGCGACGAACCATGAAGCATTACGGCAGTTCGAAGCTTCCCCCCGTTTTGCGGCGCTGGAGCAGCAATTTCGCGATGCATTGGGGCTGGGGGTGTTTTCTCCCGAAACGCTAGCCACCTTGCGCGCCAATCATTACCGTCCGTTGATAGGGGAGTGGCTGGTAACCGTTCTGACCGAGACAATGGAGGGCGGGATTGTACCGCAGAAGGGCCTCATGCCGCCGACAGCCCAGGCTGGCATCGATTTGGTAGATGCCGAAACCGGTCATCGGCTGGGAAAAATGGATTTCAAGGATGTCATGGACCTTAAGGGGGCGCAGATATTTGTACGGCGGCGGCTGGGCGAAATGATGGTGGCTCAGCCCCTTTCGATGCAACGTGCTGTAGAAGAGTTGTCGGCGGGCTTTTTGGGATCGAACATGGCTTACAACCGCATGATGACGATGGATACGCGCAAGAAAGCGGTGGACTCGGTCGCACCGGCTCAGTACCGCGTTCAAAAGGGGGAGCTGCTTATCCGCGAAGGGGAACGCGTAACGCACGATCACCTTATTAAGATCGCGGGTCTCCGGAGAGGGTTCGTGGCGGGCGGAAGCGCGCAGGCTGTTGCAGCTTCTGCCGCCTTCCTGATCATGATTATCGCGGCCACGGCGTTCTATGTAAAAAATTATATGACGGAATTTGCCGCCCGCCGCTCCAATATGGTATTGCTTGGGCTGTTTTTCCTTGCGCAGTCGCTGTTGTTGGAGATCTTTCACACGCTCGCGGGGGTTTTTTCCACGCATAATCCTGATATCGCGCTCGGCACATATCTTTACGCCACGCCGTTCGCATTCGTTCCATTGATGGGCGCCATCTTCTTTTCGCGCGAGGTGGCGATGATATTGGTGATACTTGTCTCGCTTTCCGCCGGGATTTTACTTAAACCCGCGCCGGATTTTATTTTCTTTTCGTTCTTCACCGGGTTGGTGGCGGTGTTTCATGTGGGACACATAAAGCGGCGTTCAGATGTCTGGAGGGCCGGGGTGCGGCTCATTGCCGCCTCGATTGCCTCCATTGCGGTGCTGGAGATGGCCGATGGCGCGTTTTTCACCGATGAATGTTTAAGCAACATGCTCTTCGCCATACTAGGCGGGATGTTTGTGGTGGCGCTTACCCTGGCGTTGCCGCCTCTCATAGAAGGCATGTTTCCGGTGGTTTCGGATATCAAACTTCTCGAATTGCAGGATCTCAACCACCCGTTGCTTGCGCGGATGGCGATGGTGGCTCCTGGCACTTACCACCATAGCATCGTGGTGGGTAACCTGGCCGAAGACGCCGCCGAGGTTATCGGGGCAAACCCGCTGTTGGCGCGCGTCGGGTCTTATTTCCATGACATCGGGAAAATGGATAAGCCTGAATACTTCATTGAAAACCAGCGCGAAGGGGTGAACCGGCACGATAGCCTCACCCCTTATATGAGCGTGCTTGTCATAACCTCCCATGTCACCAAGGGGTTGGAGTGGGCGCGCGAATACCACCTTATCCCGCAGATACAGGATATGATCGCCGAACATCACGGCACACAGGTGATCCAGTTCTTCTATCATCGCGCGAAGGAACAGGAGGGGGCCGCGGTCAGCGAGCAGAGTTTCCGCTATCCCGGCCGCAAACCTCAAAGCCGCGAGAGCGCCATCGTGGCCTTGGCCGACGCTGTGGAGGCCTCGTCGCGCACGCTGAAAAACCCCACCTCATCGCGCCTGCGGGCCCTTGTTTCAAAAATAATCAATGATAAGTTCGTCAGCGGCCAGCTTGACGAATCGCACCTCACGCTACACGATCTCAACAAAATTGGCGATAGCTTTGTGCGTATCCTCCACGGTATATTCCATTACAGGATCGAATACCCGGGGGAAAAAGATGAAAACAGTGCTGACGATGAACGCAAGGCCGGGGGTGAGGGGCCCGAATCCAAGCCGCCTACGGAAAAGACTGGCCCCAATCTTCGCCGCATTGGCTGAACCGGAAGGGGAACTCTCCGTCCTTTTCACGGGCGATGCCGAGATGAAGCGGCTTAACCGGCGCTTCCGCGGCAAAAACAAAACCACCGACGTGCTTTCATTTCCGGCGGGGAATGCACCTGGGCCGGTCATGCTGGGGGATGTGGTGGTATCGGTTCCCGTGGCGCGGCGGCAGGCGCGCCTCACGGGGTGGTCATTGGAGAAGGAATGTTTTTTTCTGTTGTTGCATGGCATCCTGCATCTGCTGGGGTACGATCACGAGCGGGGCGCCAAAGAGGCCCGCGCGATGGCCGATATCCAGCACAAGCTGATGAACATAGGCTACAAACAGAGAACGAAACGCCGATAACGGATCTTTGCCGGATTGGATCTGGTGGGGGCGTGGTGCGGTCTGCATCGTGCCCGAACGGGGCTGGCGGCTTCGTATTTGATGATTAGGGAGAATGCAATGGATACGTTATGGGCGCCGTGGAGAATGCAATATATTCTTGATCCAAATAAAAAGTCGGGGGGCTGTGTTTTTTGCGTTGAGGCCAAAACCGATAACGACAAAGAGCGCCTCATACTGCATCGCGGTGTGCTCTGCTTCATCATCCTCAACCTGTATCCCTACAACAATGGGCACATGATGGTGATGCCGTACCGTCACATATCCCGGCTGGAGGAACTGACTGCGCAGGAGAACGCTGAAATGATGACGCTAACGCAAAAATGTACGGCGGTGCTGGATGCGGTGTTTAAGCCCGCAGGTTTCAACATCGGCATGAACATCGGCCAGGCAGCCGGAGCGGGCATTGATGACCATCTGCATATGCACATCGTTCCCCGCTGGAACGGTGACTGCAACTTCATGCCGGTTGTCGGTGAAACGAAAGTCATGCCACAGCACCTTGCGGATTCTTATACCGCATTGGCCCCCGGCTTTCTGAAATAACCTGAAGATGAGCCAGCTCACCCCGCTGATGCGCCAGTACATGGCGATAAAAGAGAACTACCCCGATTGCGTGCTCTTTTTCCGCATGGGGGATTTTTACGAGATGTTCTTCGAAGAC
>JAKAGL010000129.1 GCA_021815535.1 bacterium | reverse complement strand
AAACATCCCAACATCATCGGCATCAAGGAAGCCGCCGGGTCCGTGGAAGCGGCCATTGACATCATGGCGGCCTGCCCAAAGGATTTCCTGCTCTACAGCGGCGACGATTTCATAAACTACCCGCTGCTGGCGGTAGGGGCCATCGGCTCCATCTCGGTGACGGCGAATGTGCTGCCGGAAAAAATGGCGAAGATGCATAACCTCTTTTTTGAGGGAAAGCTGAAGGAATCGCTTGCCCTTCACTACGAGATGCGGGAGATGAGCAAGGCGATGTTCATTGAAACAAACCCGGTGCCGGCCAAGACCGCCCTTGCCATGATGGGCAAGATAAAGGAGGGGGCGCGGCTGCCGCTTGTCGGCATGGCGCCGGCCACCCGGCAGAAGCTGGAATCCGTTTTAAAGTCCTACAAGCTGATCTGAAGGAAGGGGGCGGAACCGCCCGTCCCCATTTTTCCGGAGGGCGCGATGGCTACCAAGAAAAAGATCGTTTGTCCCCTCTGCCGGGGAGACATAGAGGTGTGGGCAAACCCGCTCCCCACCGTCGACATCATCATAGAGATGAGCGAGGAAAAGGGGATCATCCTCATTCACCGCCGCAACGAACCGCGCGCATGGGCGCTGCCGGGCGGTTTTGTGGATTACGGCGAAACGGTGGAACAGGCCGCCGCGCGGGAAGCTTTGGAAGAAACCGGCCTCTCCCTGAGGGAATTGCGGCAATTCCACGCCTACAGCGACCCGAAGCGTGACGCACGGGCCCACACCATAAGCGTGGTATTCACCGCTGTGGGGGCCGGCCTGCCGGCGGCGGCGGACGACGCCGACGGCATCGGGATATTCAATGAAAGCTCACTTCCCGCCGACATCGCCTTTGACCACCGGCAGATACTGGCGGATTACTTCGCCTCCCGCCGCTAACAAACGCGAAAAAGGGAAACTCGGCGATGAACGCCTGCAGGAACGGCCCTGGCGGCGCTAGATGCCTTGTGCGCCCGCCCGCGGAACGCTGGGGCGTACGCGGCCGATCGACGCGGGGATCGACACCGGACCGCTCTTCTGCTGGTTGACCGGCGCGGGCGGAGGCTGAACCACGCTCTCTTCCATTCCGAAGTTTTCGAACTCGGGGGGCGTGGTGCCGCGTTGCTGAAAATATTTTTGGGCCACCTGCGGAAAGAGCGCCGTCACCATAACATCCTCATCGCTCATATCGGGATAGCGCAGGTGCAGTTTTTCCATCTCCGGCTCCAAAATATCGGCGGGGCGGCAGGTGATCGGCTCCTCCCCTTTCAGCACCCTCTGCTTCAACTCCTCATTCACCGGGCCGGGCAGCCTGCCGTAACGGCCGCGGAGTATCTCGCGGGTTTCATTCGCAATCACTTTGTACCGTTCGCGGGTGATAACGTTCAACACCGCCTGCGTTCCCACGATCTGCGAGGTCGGCGTGACCAGCGGCAGATAGCCGAGATCGGCGCGTACCCGGGGGATCTCCTCGATCACTTCGTTGAGCCGGTCCAGCGCCTTTTGCTGCTTGAGCTGGTTTTCCAGGTTGCTGATCATTCCGCCGGGTATCTGCGACTTGAGGATGTTCACATCGACGCCGGTGAAAGTGGATTCAAACTTTTTGTATTTCCGCCGTACATCGGCGAAGTAGCGGCCGATGCCGATCAGCCGGTCGAGATCGAGGCCGGTATCGTGCGCGGTTCCCTGCAACATCGCCACCACGGTTTCGGTGGGCGGATGTGACGGCCCCTGCGAGAGCGCGCTGGTGGCGCAGTCCAGAATGTCCACCCCGGCCTGAATGGCGCGGACAAACGTCATATTCGCAAAACCGCTGGTGCAGTGGCTGTGCAGGTGCAACGGCGCTTTTACGCCGCGGTGCTTTATTTCGCTGATAAGGGTGTACGCCGCCTCGGGGGCGAGCAGACCGGCCATATCCTTGATGCAGATCGTATCGGAGCCCATCTTCTCCAGTTCAACCGCCAGATCGACGAATACCGCAGTGCTGTGCAGGGGGCTGGTGGTGTAACTGATGGTTCCCTCGACATGCTTGCCCGCCTTTTTGACCGCCTTAAAAGCGGCGGTAAGGTTGCGCATATCGTTGAGCGCATCGAAAATGCGGAAGATGTCGATGCCGGCATCCGCCGACAATTCGACGAAGCGCGCCACCACATCATCGGCATAATGACGATAGCCCAGCAGGTTTTGGCCGCGCAACAGCATCTGGAAGCGGGTATTCGGCATTTTTTTTCGCAGGAGGCGTACGCGCTCCCACGGGTCTTCATTCAGGAACCGGATGCAGGCGTCGAAGGTGGCGCCGCCCCACATCTCCACCGACCAGTAGCCGGCTTTGTCCATCTCTTCGGCGATCGGGAGCATTTCCTCGGTGCGCATACGGGTGGCCAGCAGCGACTGATGCGCGTCGCGTAACGCCACTTCAGTTATATATATTTTCCGCCCGCTCACTGTCCGCTCCAACTGTGCAGGGAAATCCCCACTGTTTTTCCCATCCATTTGTTTTTGCCGCGCATATTCCATCACCCGCCCCCGCCTTGACGACCGTAAATCCGGGTCAATGGCGTCAATTCAAGGGAATTATGCACCGGGGGGGGATTGTAACAGTTCCGGGCCTTGCATTCAAGATACGTTTTTTTTCGGGAATGCGGCGGGAACCGGATACGCCGCGCCTGGCGAGATGGCGGCGCGGCGAAAAAAAATATGCGCGGGTGATTTCACCGGCGTTATACTTCCCCCTATGGAACTCATGCAGGCCACGGCGCGGTGATACGGCAAGCGAAGCTCTCCGACACCAAGGACATCCTGCGGCTTATCCGCCATTGGGCCGATAAGGGAAAAATGCTGCACCGCTCGCTCAACGATATCTATGAGCGGATACGGGACTTCTATATATACGAAGATGGATCCGGCCGGGTGATCGGCGCCGCCGCGCTTACCGTGGTGTGGGAGGACATCGCCGAGATCCGCTCGCTGGTGGTGGAAGAGAGCGAGCAGAAGAAAGGGATCGGGGGCCAGCTGGTTGAACGGTGCGTGGCGACCGCGCGGGAAATCGGCGTCAAGGAACTGTTCGCCCTCACCTACGTGCCGGGATTTTTCACGCGGCTGGGCTTCAAGGAAATCGACAAGCAGACCTTGCCGCACAAAATATGGTCCGACTGCGTACGGTGCCACAAGTTCCCCGATTGCGACGAATCGGCCGTTTCGATTTCGCTGGCGCCCGCTGGCGAAGGCTGACCCCCCCCTTTTTTTTTCGGCGTGAACTCTGCGGGGCGCTGATCCAGGAAATTATTTTTTATGGTAAACGGTGGTGGCGTTGCGCCCGGCGGTCTTGGATTCATAGAGGGCATCATCGGCGCACTTAACCATTTCGCGGGCGGTATCCGCGTCGGTGGGGTATTCGGCGAGGCCGATGCTGAAGGTCACCTGATAATTGCTCCCTTCGTGGGGCAGGGACGTTTCGGCAAACTTTTTGCGCAGACGGTCCACCAGATGGAACGCGCTCTCTTTCGTGGTATCGGGCAAAATTATGACGAATTCCTCGCCGCCGTAGCGGCAGGAGAAGTCTGAATCGCGCAGTTCATCGCGCAGGAACTTTCCCAGATGGATCAGCACCTGGTCGCCCACCAGATGGCCGTACTTGTCGTTGAAATCCTTGAAAAAGTCGATGTCCAGCATCGCCAGTGAAAACGGCTGTTTGTAGCGGTGCGCATGGGAAACCATCTCGCCCAGTTTTTTGTCAAAGTAACGGCGGTTGCTCAAGCCGGTGAGCGAATCGGTGTAGGCCTCCATACGGTAGCGCGATGAGCGCATGAGCATCGCGGTCACCCGCATCACCAGCTCGTTCGGATCGAACGGCTTGGTGATATAGTCGTCCGCGCCATCCTGGAAACCGCTCATTTTGTCCTGTATGCCGCCCCGCGCGGAAAGGAATATGAACGGGATGTTGCTGATGCGGCTGTTCTTGCGCACTTCCTGGCAGAACTGGAAACCGTCCATCTCCGGCATCATGATATCGGAAATGATCAGGTCCACATTGCTCGATTCAACCGCGGCAAGCCCTTCCTTGCCGTTGGACCCGGTCGCCACCTCGAATCCGGCGCGCAGAAGGATCGTCCGGATGAGATTAAGCATCTGGGGGCTGTCCTCCACCACCAGAACCCGCGAGTTGGTCATTACAGTCATAAGGGCAAATTCTACCTCAATTCGCTATGCAGCCAAGTCCCTTTTTTATTTACTTTTCGGCGCTTTTAAAATAGCTTTTAGTGACGGTGAACATACAAAAGCTCCTGCATGACATAACCCCTTCCCTTAAGGACGCCTTGAAGGAAGACGCCTGCCACAACGATATTACCACATCGGCCTGTGTAATAAAGGGCCAGACCGGCGAAGCGGCGGTCATCGCAAAACAGGATTTGACGTTGGCGGGGCTGCCGGTTTTTGCCGCCGTCATGCGGATGGTGGATAGAACAATCCGGGTGATTCCGCACTATAAGGACGGCCAAACCGTCAAGAAAGGAAACGTGATCATCTCGCTCCGCGGGAAAAGCGCGGCCATTCTGCGGGCCGAACGCGTGGCGCTCAACTATCTGCAACGGCTGTGCGGCATCGCCACGCTCACCGCCCGTTTCGTGAAAGAGGCGGAAGGATCAAAAGCCGCCATACTCGACACGCGCAAGACAACCCCCGGCCTGCGGCTGATGGAAAAATATGCGGTCCGCTGCGGCGGCGGCCAGAATCACCGGATGGACCTCGCCCACATGCCGCTGATAAAAGAAAACCACATCCGCGCCGCAGGCGGCATCGCCAACGCTGTTGCCAGGGTAAAACGGATGCGCAAACGCCCGGTGATACTTGAAGTGACCAACCGGGATGAAGTGATGCAGGGATTGCGCGCGGGAGTGGACATCCTGCTGCTGGACAATATGACCCCCGCGCAGGCGCGCGCGATGGTGAAGCTCATCAATGGCCGTGCGCTGGTGGAAGTTTCCGGAGGCGTGAACCTGAGAACGGTGAAACGATTCGCGCGGACTGGAGTGGACCGGATATCGGTCGGCGCCCTTACGCATTCCGCCACGGCGGCGGACATTTCGCTCTTATTCCGCGACTGATCTCAGCAACGCCGTTTCCAATGCCGCGTCGGGTACTTCCTCGAAGACCGGCAATGGCGCCGCCTCAAGCGCAAAACCATCGCGCAACGCTTCGGCGGAAGACGCCAGATTTCTGCACCCGCGGATGACGGCGCCGCGCGAATCCAGGTTGAAGAACCGCGTCCGATGGGCGGCGGCGATAAGCTCGTTGAACGTCTGGAGGTAGCCGCGCAGATTGGCGCCGGTCACCCCTTCCCCTCCCCCTTCCAGCGGCACCGTAAGATGCGGCGCGAATCCAAACGCCTCGTCCAGCATGCCGCGCCCGCCAGCGGCATATAGCGGGGCTTCGGTTGCATATTCGGCAAGGGTGTCGCGGTTGTACGGCATCCCGTTGGAGAAAGCAAAATCCTGGCCGGCGAAAAAGAGCGGTCCCGCACCGGCCCGCACAAGCATATCAAGCGCCAGGCACGACACCGATCCCCCCGCGCCGGAGCTTCCCCGGCCGGGCAGCAACGCCTCGGCCCCGGCGAACAAAGTGTGCCGCTCCTGCAGCATCAGATAACGCCGCCCCTGGTACATCGCCACCACCGCCGGGTGGGTGGTGGGAATGAAGATAAGCGGCGCATCCGGCATTCCGGCGGCAAGATGGAAAACCGACATCGGCTGTGGATCGGCCGAGATGACAGCGTGAGAACGGATGCCATTGCGGGCCAGAACGGCGGCGGCCGTATCCACCGCGATGATGTGGGCGCGGTGCTGCAACCGGTCAAGGTGGCGCAACGCACGGTCCAGCGACGGCCCGGCCCCCGCCACCACCGCCGGTTTCCCGGCAAACGCGGCAAAAAGGCGCCTCACGCCGGGACTTGCGGCAATGGCCGGAATATTCGCGACAATGTTGCGCCGTTCCTGTTCACGGAAGAAAGCGGCGTACCGGCGCCCTGATTGTATGGTTTCCAGAATATTGCGCAGATGGGCGAAGGACTCCGGCAACAGGCGGAACGACGGCTGATGAATAAGGATTTCATAATCCCCGCCCGAGGCCAGCAGTTCCGCCAGCCGCGCCACCACCGGCTCTTCGGCATCGGCGGCAATCAGCGACAGCCGCGGGTCGCCCAATACCGCGGCAAGATCGCGGCTTTGCAATGCGGCCCGCATCAGTTTCGGGTTTGCTTCCACAACCGCCAACTTTTGCAAGGCGGGGGAGGCAAGCAACGCCTCGAGGTGATACCCGAGGCCAAAGCCGTAGACCAGCACTCGGTGTTTACCATCCGCGGCGGCGGCGAATTTCCCCCCTTCCGCGCGGGGATCCACGCCGGAAGCGACCGCCACGCCGTTAACTCTCAGCGTGGGATCGCCCGATTTCGCCATTTCAGCCGCCGCTGGCGGCTGTGTTTCCGCCATGCGTATAACGTCCGGCGGAAGAAATCGGCAGTTGCTGTTGAAAAAATTCATTGGCTTAAGGGATTTTTGCACGTCACGCGGCGCAAGGTCAATGCCTCCATGCAGGCGCGGCGACTGTGGCATCACGGTTCCGGCCCCGATCTGACGCTCCGCGCGGGAACCAACGTCCCCGTGCCGTCCCTCAAAGTCCCTTTCGATTACCGCGGCAA
>JAKAGL010000128.1 GCA_021815535.1 bacterium | reverse complement strand
CAAGCAGCGGTACCCGCACCTCAAGGCCGTGCGCCATCGCCGCCTTGTCCGTATACAGCAGCAGGTCGTCCGGCAACTGCGTGCGGGCGTCCCAATACAGCGATTTGGATAAGGGATCTTTTTCAGCCAACTCGGCGCGGTACGGCGCAAGGTGTTCGCGGTAAGAACCGGCGAACCCGCCAAGCGCCATCCGCTCCTCCGGCGTGAACAGCCGCCGCGCACAACAGTAACGCGCATCATCGTCCGGTTCAGCGGCCATCAATGCGGCCTTGCGCAGCTTTTCCCCCAAAGGAAGCATGGCGGCGCCGGCGAAAAATGACGGCAACCAGGGCATATTGGCCCGCAACGATTCGGCAAGATGGCGCGTATACCCACCCCACAACTCGTCGGCCCCCTGCCCCGAAAGAACCACCTTGCGGGTATGGGCGATCTGCCCGCTCAGCAGGAACAGCGGCACAGCGGAGGTGGTGGCGGTCGGTTCTTCAAGATGCCAGACCAGCCGCTCCATCAGTCCCATAAAATCGCGCGGCGCCACCGTTACCGCCTCGTGGTCCAGTCCCAGCATGGCGGCCGTTTCGGCGGCGGCCTTCACCTCGTCCTGCTCAAAATCCCCTTCAAAGCCGACGGTGAAGGCGGTCATTTTCGATGCGGCATGTTCAACGGCGAACGACGCGACCAACGCCGAGTCGACCCCGCCGCTCAAGAGCACCCCCACTGGCACATCGGCCGCCAGCTGCCGCCGCACTGCGTCGTCCGTCAGCCGTTGCAGCCGTTCCAGCGCGTCGGCGGGCCCGCCCTCCCACGGCGGGGCGGGAGGGGGCGCGAAACGCGCTTCAAGCACGGCGCCGGTTGATTCCACCGTCAGGCAATGGCCGGGGCGCAGCTTGGCGCTTCCTTCGAAGGGTGTGAGCGGTGCGGGAAAATATCTCCATTCCAGCGCCGCCGCCAAACCGGCGCGCGAAAGCCGGGCAAGTCCCGGCTTGGCGGCAAGGATGGCTTTCATCTCGGAAGCGAAATAGAACGCGCCGTCGGCAGTGGCGTGATACAGCGGCTTCACGCCAAAGGGATCGCGCGCCACATGAAGCCGCCGCTCGGTGCGGTCATAGATCGCCACCGCGAAAATGCCGTTGAGCTTTTTAAAACAGCCGCTCCCCCATTTGATAAAGGCGGCGAGAAGAACCTCGGTGTCGGATGAAGTGCGGAAGCCGTATTCGGCGGCGAGCGCCTGCTTCAGTTCACGGTAGTTGTACAACTCGCCGTTGTAGGTGATGACATAGCGGCCGCAGGCGGAAACCATCGGCTGCGCGCCGGTGGCCGGATCGATGATGGCAAGCCGTCGATGGCCCAGCGCGGCGGCCCCTTCGGTCCACATCCCCTCGCCGTCCGGCCCGCGGTGCCCCAGCGCGGCGGTCATCCGGACGATCCTGCCGTCATCCCCCGGGTGGGGAACAGTATCAAAAATTCCTGCTATTCCGCACATCCGTCATCTTCCCCTAAAAGAAGGCCTTGACCGATTATCGGCGGATACCGCTCCGGGCGCAAGGGGCGGCGCCGTCTTTTTCCTTGCGCCGCTCCCCGCTTTTGCGTGTAATAGCGTCGATGAAAGAGTTTAATCCGCTCAACGTGCTGGTTTCGTTCCCGTACGGGGTGGCGGTATTCGATCAACAGCTCACGCCGGTGTTCATGAATCCGGCATTCCGCGAGACCTTTGGCGTGCCGGCCGGCTCGGCGCCGCACGCGCCGGAACTTTTCGCCGCACGCGCCCCGGAGGTGACGATGCATATCGAGCGGCTGTTCCGCGACGGCATGAGCTATCTCAACCACGATTTTCCGCTGGCGGCGGGGAACGAGAAACGGACCATTGCCTTGGCCGTGCACACCATTGATTACGGGCAGCACATCACGGGGGCGTGCGTGGTGGCGCAGGACACGCCGGGAAAAAAGGAACTGCACCGCGAGTTCGAGAAAGAGGAAAAGATGGCGATGCTCTCCATGATCACCGCCGGCCTGGCCCACGAGATAAAAAACCCTTTAAGCGGCATCCGCGGAGCGGCGCAGCTCATGGGCAAAGAGAACGAGGCCCTGGCGGAATACTGCTCGCTCATCATCAACGAAACGGACCGGATCAACAGCCTCGTGACGGAACTGATGGATATGGGGCGCGGGCGGAAGCTGGCAATGGAGAAAATCAACATCCACCGGCTTCTTGACGACGTCATCCTTCTGCAACAAACGGTCTTCAGACAGAAAAAGATCGAGCTGGTGCGCGATTACGATCCCTCGTTGCCCACGGTGAACATCGATCCCGCCCGGATAAAGCAGACCATCCTCAACCTGGTGAAAAACGCGGTGGAGGCGGGGGGCGGCGGTGTTTTGCGGATACGGACGCGCACCGCGCTCGATCCGACCGCCACGATAAACCCCCGCCACAAGAAGGGGATGATGATGGCGGTGGATATCATTGACGATGGCAAGGGAATATCGCCGGAGGCGGCGAAAAACCTTTTTACCCCGTTCAACACCACCAAAACCCACGGCACCGGGCTGGGCCTGGTGCTCTCTCTGAAGATCGCGCGTGACCACGGCGGGTCGCTGACGCTGACCAATAATCCCGGCGGCAAGGGGGCCACCGCGCGGCTTCTCCTTCCCCTCGGCTGAAGCCGCATTCCCCCTTTGCCCTTAGGGTAAAATGGGATAAAGTGTAACGGTAAACGGAAGTTTCCATGTGAAGGACGGGGTACCGGATGACCGACATGTATAGCGCCTCGATGATGCCGAAGCTGGAGTGGGAAGAACTTTTTTCCACCGGTATCGATTATTTTGACAAGCAGCACAAGGTGCTGTTTGGCTTTATCAACGTACTGCGCTCGAACACGGTGGGCAAGAGGAATCTGGAGGTCGTCAACGAAGTGACCGATTCCCTTCTGAACTACACCATGACCCACTTCCTGGAGGAAGAGATCGTGCTCTGCCGGCTGGATTTTCCCGGCTTTGCCGACCACAAGGCCGAACACGACGAGTTCCTCATCGCGGTGCGCGACCTCTATATCCGTTTCAAGGCCGGGAAAAGCGAAAGCAGGCTCATCGCCGCCGAGATCATCACGGTGGTTTCTGAATGGCTGCAGGGGCATATCCTTGTGAAGGACAAAGCATACGGCGAATTCCTGCTCCAAAAAGGGTTCACGCCCGAAATGGTGAAATAGCGCCCGCCGGCGGATAGCCGTTTCCCTCCCCCTCCCCTTTTTTCGGCGGATACCTGTTCTCGGCACGCACACCGCGGCCGGGGTGAGATTATTTCTTCTTCAGCTCCCGCGTGAGCCAGAGTTCCTCGATGCGGTACATGTGCACGTTGTCGTGCAGCAAAAGATGCCGCGCCATGATGTACGGCGTGTACAGGTCAAATTCGGGGTGCTTACCCTTTTTATGCCAGTCCTTCCTGTTAAGCTGGCGCAACATCCCCACAAATTTCCTGCGGTCAGCCGTGAATTTCCTTAGCGATTCCTTGAGACCGAGCTTCATCAACTCATCCGGCGGCGTGGACGTGCCGGGAACGTACGGCACGAACACCGGGGCCGCTTCCGCCATGAATCGGCGGAGCCGTTCGTTTATCATCGGCTGTACTTTCGACAGGTGGACGGCGTGCTCGTGGATGCACCACTTTCCTGCGATACGGTGTTCCATCATGCGCGCGGGCGGCACGGCGGCCACCATTTCGCGCAGCAACGCGGGGGAGCGTTCAAGGCCGTTCAGTATTTTTTTGATCTCCATCATTTCACCTCAAAACACATTTTGCGTTATGTTGCGCCCGCCGCCTACTTCAGGTGCAGAGGCACGCTGGTGGATACCACGCCGGACCTGAAAAGAAGCCGGGTCTTGATGAGGAACGCCGTCTGGTTGTGCAAAAAATGCTCCCACCAGCGCGACGGCACGAACTCCGGCAAAATCACCGTTATCACGCCATCCTTGTACACCTTGCGCACCTCGTCGATGTAATCCAGCAACGGCTCGATCACCGAGCGGTACGGCGAATCCAGCACCAGCAACGGCACGCCCATGCCGTATTTGCTCCACGCCTCCTGCGTAACCGAGGTTTGACGGTCATCCAGGCGCACATAGATCGCCGACACATCGTTTGAAATGGCGCGCGCGTACCGGATGGCGTTCAGCACCGGGCGGTTCACGCCGCTTATGGGAATGATCACCGAGTGGTGCCCGTAGAGGGTATCGCTGTGGTTCGCGGCCATTGCCTCAGGGCTTCCCTCCAGCACCAATTGCGAAGCGATACGGAAGTAATGCCTTTTGATGGAGAACATGAAGGAAATGATCGTCGGAACGGCGACCAGCACCAACCACGCCCCGTGAATGAATTTGGACGAAGCGACCACCACCAGCACCACCGCTGTCGTCACCGCTCCTATCCCGTTCATCGTAGCCGCCCACCACCAACCTTCCTCGCGCGTACGCAACCAGTGAACCACCATGCCGGATTGCGAAAGAGTGAACGCCACGAACACCCCCACGGTATAGAGCGGGATCATGGCATGCGTCTTTCCCTGAAAAAGGACGATCAGCGCGCCGGCAAAAACCGTCAGCAGCAGGATGCCGTTGGAATAGACCAGCCGGTCCCCCTGGCTCATCAACTGGCGCGGCAAATAATAGTCTTGGGCCATAACAGAGCTGAGGCGCGGAAAATCGGCAAAAGCGGTGTTTGCCGCCAACACCAATATCATGAACGTGGCGAACTGGAGCGCGTAGAACAGCGCCCCAACACCGAATACCCGCGACGCCAACTGCGACAGCACGGTTACTTCGTCACGGGGGAGTATCCCCGCCTGATGGACGAGGTAGGTGATGCCTATGAAAAAGAACGCCAGCAAAGAGGCCATCCACACCAGCGTGAGCGACGCATTTTTTGCTTCGGGTTGCTTAAACGCACGGACCCCGTTGGCGACCGCTTCAATGCCGGTGAGGGCCGTACAGCCGGAGGCGAAAGCACGCAGGATGAGCAGCAACGGCAATACCTGAATCGCGGGCGGGGGAGCGGCCTCCGGCGCCAACTTGCCCCCAACGGTATAGAACAGGCCGGCAAGTACCAGCAACACCATCGAACCGATGAAAAAGTAGACCGGAAAGGAAAAAAGAAACCCTGATTCGCGTACGCCGCGCAGATTTACCACCGCGATGAACGCCAGCGCGGCAAGGCATATTTCCACGGTATACGGCAAAAGCGCCGGGAAGGCGGAGGTGATGGCCGCCACGCCGGCGGATATGGATACCGTCACCGTCAGCACATAGTCGATCATAAGCGCCGCCCCCGCCGTGAGGCCGAACCCCTCACCCAGATTCTCATGAGCCACGATATAGGCCCCGCCCCCCGTGGGATAGGCGCGGATGGTCTGCATATATGAAACCGCAACTACCGCGATCAGCACGACGATGGCCAGCGCCACCAGCGGCGCAAACCGGGTGAGGGCGACCCCGCCCAGCACCAGCGGCAGCAGCATTTCCTCGGTGGCGTACGCGACCGACGACAGCGCGTCGGATGAAAAAACGGCCAGCCCCATCGCAGTGCTGAGACGCTCGTGTTTTTCCCTTGCGGAATCAAGCGGCCGCCCGATCAGCATCGTTTTCCAGGACATTCGTTCTCCTTTACTTTTCTACGCCCACCACCGCCAGAAGGCGATGACCAGTAATACCACAAATACCAGGGCAAGGTTCATATAGGCCACAAAATAAAATACCTTTTGCGCCATGGTTTTGGGAGGCTTCCGCGATTCATCATACGTGCCGGGCACCGGCAGGCTGGCCAGCTTTTCCGCGCCGTGGGGGGCTTTCGCCAACGCGGCAGTGAGGTCCATCCCCGCCAGATGGCGGAAATGTTTTCCCCCTTTCCAGCGGAACAGGTTGCTTACATCATACACTTTGCCGTTATAGGCGATGAACGCGGGGCGTTCTTCGTTGCCGTCGAACGCCGCCAGCACCTCGGGGGCAAACACGCCATCCGGCGGATGCTCGGCTTCAAGCAGCCCCTCCTTCAGGCGGGGGCCGATAACCTTCACCACGAATATCGCGGTGCCGACCATGAACAGGTAGATGCTGATCTTCACGCCGAGCAGCATCCCCCACCGGCTGTCCACGAAATTATGCCAGCCGTTCACCCGCGCCAGGGTGAGACATAATCCGGTAACGCCCACCATCGCCATCGACACCGCGCCCAATTGCACCTCGGCGGGCGGCAGCCCTTTCTCGGCGTAGCGGGGGCGGAGGATGATGTGTACGTACAGGATGGTGCCGAACCAGAAAAAAGCCGACGTCACATGCAGAAAACCGATGACCGCTCGCGTGGCGCCCCCCAGCGGCAACAAAGGCGTGCTGGATACGACGGGCCATACATGGCCGTTGGTTTTATAAGAAAATCCCGTATCGTTCAGCTCGCCGCCTTTGGGATCGAGATGGCAGGTGATGCAGGGTTGGCCGGTCTCTTTGGCATGTTCGGGAGTGGCAAGAACGGCGGGAACAAAAAACGCTGAAACCGCCAAAACAAGCGTCGCGGCAATAGAAAAACGGTTGATGCGCGGCATCGCTAAAAACCGCGATGTGCCGTGCCCGGCCTGGACGCCGCATGCCCCAATGATGAACGATACATTCGGTTTACATTACCCCACCAAGTTGCGAAGAGCAAGCAAAGCCAGCCGGTGCCGGAACATTGTCAACCCTCGCCTGCGGGGCTTTCGCCCCCATGTGAGGAAACCCACTTGATGGCGGATGGCATCATCGGCAGGAAAAAAAACGCGGGCGTCACCCTTTGGCGGCTTTTTTGATGCTCCAC
>JAKAGL010000127.1 GCA_021815535.1 bacterium | reverse complement strand
CTTCGCAAGCGTCTTCGGCTTTGATTCCCTCTTCTCGATCGCCCTCCCCGGCACGCTCGGCGTATGGTCGGAGAGGAAATTCAAAGGCTCCATCGCCGCCGCAATGGCGGTGTTGAACTGTTCGCGGTCGCGTATGTCGTGCGTGAACCGCTTGATGGTGACGTGCCGCATCCGGCGCAGTTCTTTCTCTTTTTCAGCAAGCCCGCCGTCGGCCTTCTGCTCCCCCTTCAGTTCCGGCAACCACTTGTGGAACAGGCGGTAGACGCGTTGCACAAAGCGGTACGCCCCTTCTATGCCGCTGTCGTCCCATTCAAGGTCGCGCTCCGGCGGCGCGGCAAAAAGGGTGAAGATGCGGGTGGCGTCCGCCCCGTAGCGCGACAAGATCGCGTCCGGGTCCACCACGTTCCCCTTGCTCTTGCTCATCTTCGCGCCGTCCTTGATGACCATCCCCTGCGAGAGCAGGTTCTTGAACGGTTCCGGCGCAGTGGTAAAGCCGATATCGCGGGCAAATTTGTTGAAGAAGCGCGCATAAAGCAGGTGCAAAATAGCGTGCTCGATGCCGCCGATGTACTTGTCCACCGGCAGCCAGTAGTCGATGTCTTTTTTCTCCCCCGCCGATGCCGCCGTCGTGGGCGAGGCATAGCGGAAGAAGTACCACGAGGAACACATGAAGGTATCCATGGTGTCGGTCTCGCGCCGCGCCGGGCCGCCGCATTGCGGGCAGGCGGCTTTAGTGAACGATTCCAGCTGGCCCAGCGGCGAGCGCCCCCCTTCCAGCAGGTCGGCGTCGGTCGGCAACAGCACGGGAAGCTGATCTTCGGGAACCGCCACCGGCCCGCACTTCGCGCAGTGGATAACCGGTATCGGCGCGCCCCAGTAACGCTGGCGGCTGATGCCCCAATCGCGCAGGCGGTAGCTGATGGCGGCCTCGCCCAGCCCCTTCTCTTTCAGCCATCCGTTTATCTTTGTGATGGCGGCGCGGTTATCCATGCCGGTGAACGGGCCGCTGGCGTGCATCGTGCCGTCGCCGGAGTACGCTTCTTCCAGCGCCGCGGCGGCGTCCTCCCCTTCGCGCAGGATCACCTTGCGGACGGGAAGGTTGTATTTTTGGGCAAACGCGAAATCGCGCGTATCGTGCGCCGGCACGCTCATGATCGCGCCGGTGCCGTAATCGATCAGTATGAAGTTGGCGGCCCATATCGGCAGTTTTTCGCCGTTGACGGGATTGACGGCGTACCGCCCGGTGAACACGCCCATCTTTTCCGCCTCGTCGCTGGTGCGCGATATCTTGTCCTGCAACGCCACCTGGCTGGTGAAGATGTTGACGGCCTCTTCCTGCGGCGTTCCGGCGGCAAGCTTCTTCACCAGGTGGTGCTCCGGCGCAAGGCAGATGAACGTAGCGCCGAACAGCGTATCGGGCCGGGTGGTGAACACCTCGATGCCGCCGTCCATACCGTCGATCTTAAAGGTGACGCGCGCCCCCTCGCTCCTGCCTATCCAGTTGCGTTGCATGGTGAGCACGCGGTCGGGCCAGTGCCCTTCCAGCAGTTTCAGGTCGTTCAGCAGTTCATCCGCGTAATCGGTGATCTTGAGGAACCACCCCTGCATCTCCTTTTGCACCACCTGCGAATCACAGCGCCAGCAGGCGTTATCCACCACCTGCTCGTTCGCCAGGACGGTGTGGCAGCTTTCGCACCAGTTGACGAACGTCTCCTTGCGGTAGGCCAGCCCCTTTTTCATGAACTGGATGAAGAACCACTGCGTCCACCGGTAATAATCGGGCAGGCAGGTGGTCACCTCGCGGTCCCAGTCGTAGCCGGTTCCCATCGCCCGTATCTGCTGGCGCATGTTGGCGATGTTGGCAAGCGTCCACTTATGCGGGTGCGTTTTTCTTTCTATGGCGGCGTTCTCGGCGGGTAGGCCGAAGGCGTCCCACCCCATCGGGTGCAGCACGTTGTAGCCGTTCATCCGGAAGTAGCGCGACAGCATATCGCCGATGGTGTACACGCGCACATGCCCCATGTGTATCCGCCCGGAGGGATACGGGAACATTTCAAGGCAGTAGTATTTTGGTTTGGCGGCGTCGGTGGAAACCTTATCCGCGCCGGTGGCGGCCCAATGGGCCTGCCACTTGGCCTCTATCTCTTTAAACTCGTACCGCTGGTTCATAGGGGATAAAGATTATCATATTGAAGGGCCGGGGGGAACGGGAAGAAAACCAACGTAGCGCAACTAAACTTAAATACCTAGCTCTCCCCGTATTTCTTTTTTCACATACGTCTGTAAAGCATTGAAAGCTTCAGCGGCTTTGGCATTATCTTGGTCGATTATTGATTTTATGAAGTTTTCGACCAACTCAATGCCCTATTCAGCTTCATAAAAGTGAAAGGCGACCCTTAAGTCACGCAACTTATCACTCAAAGCGGGATCATCGATAAAAGGTTGAGAGGATTTTTCAAATGAAAATAACACTGGAATAAAAGCCTGTAATGCAGCCATACGCCGATCAAAGCGCTGCCTTTCGATTTGGTGTTTTCTCTGGAAATGGTTATTTACCAGCCATCCGAACAGAGTTGTTGCAATGGCGACTGCAGTCCAATCAACCATTAGCTTGTTACTCTTGACGGTTATTTCAGGGCCACTTCAAGGGGATGGTTCTTGAGGGCGCTTACCTTGAGAATGGAGAAACCGAGCACGTTGCCTTCCGCATCCACCTTTTCCATCACCTGGTCGTTATCGGTTTCGCGGAAATAGCCGGTTTTTTTCTCGAAAATAACTTCAAGAAAATCCCCTTCGGGGTCGTACCACAGCTTTACTATCTTTTTTTCCATACCATGTCACCTTTTTTCATTGTATCAGTCAAATAGGCGGTAAGCAAAAAAGAGTCTGCCGCCCCCTCTTTTACCACGGCGCAAAGGTACTTTTCCCCCACCGGGGTATCCCTGCAACGCAGATAATAGAGCGATGCCGCGTCATCACTTAACGAACGCACCACCAAATCGGGATTGCGCAGCGCCTCGGCGATGGATGTTTCCATGCCGGCCATTTCCGGATGCTCCAATATATGGGCGATCCGTTCATTGGTAACCCTCACGGAAACCCCGCGATAATCGATCAAGGTCCCCATGCGGGCACTATATCATTAAGTATGTAAAAATATAGCCATTACCGCATCATCTTGCCGGAATATTGCCGCTCTTTTCGCGGGGCGGGCGCCTGGTCATCGGCGCGCTTTTTCCCTCCCACCGGCAAAAAACCCCGGCCCGGGTCATTCCCGTCATCCCCGATCGGGGCGGGTGTGGCGGCGGAGGCGCCGCCGGATGCCTCGCTGGCCCCCATCTCATCCTTTTTCACCGCATACTTTACCGTCAATTTCACCCGCGCCGTTCCGGTGCCGATCATCCCTATCTCGTTGGCGGCGCGCTTGCTGAGGTCGATGATCCGGTCCTTTGCGTAGGGGCCGCGATCGTTGACGCGCACCACCACCGAGCGGCCGTTATCGAGGTTTTCCACCAGCACCAGGGTGTTGAATGGCAATGTGCGGTGAGCGGCGGTCATCGCATCCTGATTGTATATCTCGCCGTTGGCGGTCGGTTTATCGTGGAAATCGGGGCCGTACCACGAAGCAACCCCTTTCTCCTTGTACCCCTCGGCGTCGGCCAACGGATAGTAGGTCACCCCTTCGATTTGATACGGGGTGCTCTCTTTCCACTTCCACTGATCGGGGGGGATGTCGTGCTGCGCGCTGTAGTAGGCCGCCACCTCGGCCTTGTTGCGGGGGGCGGGGCCTTTATAGGTCTGCTTGCGTATTCCCGCCACCGGCGCGCACGACGCCGCGAACAGCGCCACCGCAAGCAACAGCGGTAGAAGTTTTTGAATGGTGGCACGGCTGCTCCCGGTGGCACGGACACTCCTGTCCGTGTTGCCCCCCGAAGGGGCGCAAGCTTCTTTTGTTATGTTACCCTCCGGGTGGCACGGACACTCCTGTCCGTGTTGCGCCACAATGGGGCGCAAGTTCCTTGAAATCTGTTGCATCATTATGCGGGCTAGTTTAACCTTTATCCCACCTATGGGCAAACAACCGTCACGGCCACGCATCTCCGTCGAGGCGCGCCGCGTCATCATGCGCTGCCCGCCCAGCGCCATCGCCGACGTTCACGCCATCGTGGAATCGTGCGAATACCTTGCCGTTGTCCGCACGCTGGAACCGGAAGCGGCGGTGATCGAACTGATCGCCACGCCGGATACCATCGACGACGCGATGGATATCGCCCACGTCATCGAGCGCCGATTGGACGCCGAGATCCTCCACCCCCGCCACGCGGCACACTGACAAAAGATGATTGCCCCGGAGAAGCGTCTCTTTAGGTAGGGGCGAATTTATTCGCCCATTGGCGCAATGCGCCAACCCTCTTTGTAATGCCGCATTTGATGCAGAAGCGGTGGAATGAATATGCAGCGGCAAAATGCAATGAAAAGCTGAAGAAAACCCGCATCTGGAAGGCGATAGAAACCCGCCTTGCCGTGGCCCCACAGCAATACGGCGAGCCGCTGAGGAAAACTCTAAAGGGATATTGAAAAATGCGCGACGGCGTTATAATAGGCTCCTTAAATAGGAGGCTTTGCAATATGGCTACCGATGTGGGATTGATCAACGCGCGCGCGCAACAATACAGCGCCTTCGTCGAGCCGCTTTTCGCCGAGACCGGCAAGGTCATCGTCGGGCGCAGGCCGATGCTGGAAAAAATGCTCATCGCCATGCTCTGCCGCGGCCACGTGCTCATCGAGGGGGTGCCGGGGCTGGCAAAGACGCTCGCCGTCAACACGCTGGCGAGGGCGCTCAAGCTCTCCTTCGGCCGCATACAGTTCACCCCCGACCTGCTCCCCGCCGATGTCATCGGCACGCAGATGTACGACGCCAAAGGAGGCGCGTTCCACATCAAAAAGGGGCCGGTATTCACCAACATTCTGCTGGCGGACGAGATCAACCGCGCTCCCGCGAAAGTGCAGAGCGCCCTGCTGGAAGCGATGCAGGAGCGTCAGATAACCATCGGCGGCCATCAATTCAAGCTTGACCAGCCGTTCATGGTGCTGGCGACCCAAAATCCCATCGAGCAGGAGGGAACCTACCCGCTCCCCGAAGCGCAGGTTGACCGCTTCATGTTCAAGCTTTTCATGGATTACCCGTCGCGAGAGGAAGAACTGCAGATTGTGAAGCGGATGGCCTCGGCCGCCGTCATCGACGTGCAGGGCGTGACCGGGGCGGAAGAACTGGATCAGGCCCGCGCCGTCATCGACGAGATCTACGTGGACGAAAAAGTGTTCGGCTACATCGTCGACCTCGTGTTCGCCACGCGCAAGCCGCACACGCCCCTGCCCCAGATCATCGAATACGGCGCGTCGCCGCGCGCCAGCATCTACCTGGCGATGGCGGCGAAAGCGCACGCGTTTCTGCGCCACCGCGGCTTCGTCACGCCGGACGACGTGAAGGCCATCGGCCCCGACGTGTTGCGCCACCGCATCATCCCCACTTACGAGGCCGAGGCGGAAGGGATGACCAACGAAGACATCGTAAAACGGATATTCAACACCGTACCGGTGCCGTGATGCCGTTTCCGCCCTATCTGTTCATCCCGCTGGGGCTGGCGGCGGCGATGGCGGCCATAACGGCCATCTTCCACAAGAAGATCGACATCGACGTGCCGCCCGAGGCGCCCCCGCCGAACGGCGGCCTTAAAACCATTCCGCCCGAGCTGTTCGCCAAAGTGCGCAAGATAGAATTCACGAACAAGAAACTGGTTGAAAGCGTTTTTTCCGGCGAATACCACTCCGTCTTCAAAGGCATGGGCATGGAATTCGCCGAGGTGCGCCCCTACACCGCGGGCGACGACGTGCGCGCCATCGACTGGAACGTGACCGCCCGCATCGGCGAACCGTACATAAAGATCTTTGAAGAAGAGCGCGAACTGACGGTGATCCTTATGGTCGACGCCTCGGCCAGCGGTGCGTTCGGCACCGCTGGCAATTTCAAGAACGAAACGGCGGCGGAACTCTGCGCCACCATCGCGTTCGCCGCCATCCGCAACAACGATAAGGTGGGGCTGTACATCTTCACCGACACGGTGGAACTCCACATCCCCCCCGCCAAGGGGCGCCGCCACGCGTTGCGCATCATCCGCGAAATTCTCGGATTCCGCCCGCAAGGCAAAAAAACAAACATCAAAAATGCGCTGGAACGGCTCCTGCACACCGCGCGGCGCGCGGGCATCGTCTTCCTCGTTTCGGATTTTGCCGATGCCGGGTTCGAGCCTCCCTTCCGCGTGGCGGCCCGGAAATACGATCTCATCGCCGTGCGCATACGCGATCGGGCCGAGCAGCGGCTTCCCGACGCAGGGCTCATTCTGCTACGCGATCCGGAAACGGGAGAAGAGGTTTTGGCTGACACCGGCAACGAGGACTTGCGCCGACGCTACAACCAGCTGGCCCAGCGCCGCGACGCCGAACTGACACGTTTTTTCCAAACCTGCGGAGTGGACCTGATCGAGATCGGCACCGAAGATACGCCTACCGTGCCGCTGGAAAAGTTCTTCAAGCGGCGCGAAAAGAAGATCAGGGGAAGCCGATGAAACGATTTCTCCTTCTGGTGCTGGCCCTCTATGCCGGCCCCGCCGCGGCACTCACCCTCGATGCAACGGTCGCCCCTCCCGCCGCAACCATCGGCGATCACCTCCTTTACACCATCACGGCGCACGATGCCAACGGAACCGATCTTCCACTGAAACTGGAAAATCCTGAACCCTTCGAAGTGCTTGACGCCCGCGCAGACAATTCCGCCGGCGTGAAAAAGGCGGTATTCAC
>JAKAGL010000126.1 GCA_021815535.1 bacterium | reverse complement strand
GTCATCCTCTCAGACCAGCTAACCATCGTTGCCTTGGTGGGCCGTTACCCCGCCAACTAGCTAATGGTGCGCGAGCTCATCCTATAGCGCATGCTTATAAATAGAGGCATGCTTTGATCCCCCGGCTGCCCCGGGGGATATTATTCGGTATTAGCCAACCTTTCGGCTGGTTATTCCAAACTTTAGGGGAGATGGCTCACGTGTTACTCACCCGTTTGCCGCTTTACTCATCCTTGCGGACTTTCTCGCTCGACTTGCATGTGTTAGGCACGCCGCCAGCGTTCGTTCTGAGCCAGGATCAAACTCTCCGAAGAAAATTTGTACCCTGAGCTTATATATTCTTAGGGTTCTATACTAAATTCAAAGGACGGTTCACGCCGTTTAAAGCGCGTTCCATCCGGAAACCCGCATGACCAATTTCTTTCGTTTAACCATTTCAATGTCCACTCCTGCTGTTTTCAGCAGGAAGTTATGATTCTATCTAATCTGAGGTTTTTGTCAACCGGTTTTTTTAATTTATTTTCAAATCTTCAACCGGTCACTTCCTTCGTCAGCGCCTTTCGGCACCGCCGCTCCTCAATCAGGAAGGGTGAATACTACCAGAGCCGGAGAATTAGTCAACCACTTTTTCAAAATCTTTTTTCAAAATCTTTTAAGGGGGGATCAACCATTCATCATCACCGCGCCAGGCGCGGGTCAAACGATGTCCTCCACGCCATTTATGCTACGCCGGATGGAAAAAAAGTCAATCGATTCCAGCGAAAAAAATCGGATTATTTTACGCACCGCAGTACGCAATTGCTACAGTTCTGAAAAAATTAGGCGTTCCAGCGCATTCATTACACAGTTTGAATCCTTTACTTCGCCGCAAAACTTGCTGCAGCGTGAAATCAGCATCAGGGAGTTGGTGAAAAAAATCTCTTCCGCGCCGCGCACCGCATCGATGGCATAGGCGCCAACATTGGTTTTCATGCCGAGTTTCCGCGCGGCATTTAAGACTTTCTCCCGCGCTATTCCCGGAAGGATGCCGCACTCTGGCGACGGGGTGAACAATTCCTGTCCTTTCATCCAGAAGACATTGGAAAAAATTCCTTCGGCCACCGCCCCTTGCGTATTGCAAAAAAGCAGCTCGTCAACACCACTTTCAGTTGCGCGGGTCTTCGCATAGACTCCACCGATGCGCGATGCGGTTTTGTGGCGCACCACCGGATCGTGTTCGTTGACGGGCCACGGCGCGGCGGCGGCGGTGACGGCCGGCATACCGGCGCGTGGCGCGGCGCTTCCCGCAATGATGATCATCCGCGTATCGTCCGGCAAATCGGTGAAGCGTCCGGTACGCGATGTGCCGCGTGAAAGCGCGATCCGGCAAAAACCGTCCGTCACTTTCTCGGCTTCGATAATCCGCGCGCACCATTCGGCAACGCCGTCACATGAGAAGGGGAACGCGATGCCAAAAACCGCAGCGCTGGCTTTCATCCGTTCGTAATGTTCGCGCAGCCACACGGCCGCGGCCCCGCGCACCAGCACCGTTTCAAACAACCCGTCCCCCAGCATGAAGCTCCGGTCGAACGGGGAAAGAACGCACGCGGAGCGCTCCATGATCGTTCCGTTGAGAGAATAGAATTGCGGCATGCGGGCCATTTTACCCGGTTGCACCGGGCACGGCATTACTTTTCATGAGGCGAGAAGGAAACCCGCGGGGCGCTCCGCCGCGCATCAGTAACAGGCGGCGTCGGCCTCTTTTGTTTTTGATGACGGCATGATGGTTCCGTCGGATCTGAAAACAATCCCGGTCTTCTTGGCGGCGGGAGGGAGAAGGTCCTTGTCGGTGAACTCGATCATCATGCAACGCGCGCCGTAATTGGTGTATTTCTGCGTTGGCCCCATGTAGATGACGGCCATCGCACCGCCAGCCGGGTTCTTTATGTCCGTGAATTCGATCTCAAGCCCCCTGAACGTCAGCGAGCAGTTGGGGCTTTTATTCGAATCGCACTTCAACTGGCTTTGGAGCTGCTTCGCCAGTTCCACATCGGATATTGATTCCGCGGCGGCGGGAAGCGCGGAAGCGGCGACAAGCGCGAGCGCCGCGATAACTTTTCCAATCTTCATGGGGAAAAGTCTACCAATTTTCCGCCAGCCATAAAACCTCAATTTCTTGAACCGGATCATTGCCCAAAAAATGGGCGGATCGAGCCTCCGAATGGCTTCCCGCTTTTCTTTCAAATCCCCCAGAAGGGGCCAAAACCCCCAAAACCTTCAGAATCTCCATATCCGCCACGCCAAAAGCTTCAGAAACGCCACATACGGCATTCCTTTCAAATTGTTCAATCGCGCTTGACAGCGGCTGAAGGCCCGCGGCGGCATCCGCACGAAAATTCCCACGGACGGAATGCGTTAACCGGCGGTCATTCGGGAAATGTCGGGTAAAATATCCGGCAAAGGCGCAACCGCAGAAGCTTTTTGAACCTGCACAGCAAAAGGAGGTTTCCTTGCCGGTTATCGAGACGTCGGGCTTGACAAAAAAATACGGCGAGTTTCTCGCGCTTGACCGGCTGAACCTGAAGGTGGACGAAGGAGAGGTCCTCGGTCTGCTTGGGCCGAACGGCGCGGGCAAAACAACCACCCTCCTCATGCTTACCACCCTGCTCAAGCCCACGGCGGGAACCGCGCGGGTAAACGGATTCGACATCATCAAAGAGCCGGGGAAAGTGCGGCAATCCATCGGCATCGTTTTTCAGGACCCCAGTTCGGACGATATTCTCACCGGTTACGAAAACCTGAAGCTGCACGGCATGCTGTACAGCATGCCCCCCGCGCTTCGCGAACGGCGTATCGGAGAAGTGCTTGAACTTGTGGAACTCTCTGACCGGAAAGACAGCCGCGTACGCCAGTATTCCGGCGGGATGCGGCGGCGGCTGGAGCTGGCGCGGGGGCTGATGCACCACCCCAGGATACTTTTCCTCGACGAACCGACGCTGGGGCTGGACCCGCAGTCGCGCGAATACATATGGGGGTACATCCATAACCTCGCGCGGCAGGAAAAGGTGACCGTTATCATTACCTCGCACTATATGGAAGAGGTGGACCGGTTGTGCACCCGGCTTGCCATCATCGACGAGGGAGCGGTGGTGGCGCTCGATACCCCCGCAAACCTCAAACGGGTCATCGGCGGCGACGTCGTTTCCCTGCGCCTGCGCAGGAACCGCGACGGAATGTTCAGCCATCTCGATTTTGTGCGGAAGGCCGAGACGAAAGGGGGTATGACGTACCTGACCGTTGTGAACGCCAGCGAGCGCCTGCCGGAAATATTGCGCGCCGCGGGGATGGATGCGGTGTCGGTGGAGGTTCACTCCCCCACCCTGAACGACGTTTTTTTCCATTACACCGGCAAAGAGATCAGGGAAGGCTCCGGGGAAGGAAGCTGGGGCGAACGATCCATCACCTATTCGGGGAAGCGATGAACGGGCTGCGGGGCGAACTCAACGGCATCCTCGCCATCTGGTACCGCGAGTTAAAGGTATTTCAGCGGGAAAAATCGCGGATCGTCGCATCCATCGCTAGCCCGGTGCTCTGGCTCGTCATATTCGGCGGCGGCCTCGGTTCCAGCGTCAGCATCGAGGGAATGAGCTATCAGACGTTTATTTTTCCCGGCATTCTGGCGCAATCGGTGCTGTTCTCCTCCATCTTTTTCGGCGTCTACATCGTGTGGGACCGCAAGATAGATTTCCTGAAAGAGGTTTTGGTGGCCCCCATAACGCGCTCGTCCATGTTCATGGGCAAGGTCGTCGGCGGCGCAACCGATTCCATGATCCAGTCGTGCGTGCTGTTGGCCATCGGCGCGGGGATGGAAAAAGCGGGGATGCTTCCCGGTTTGCACATCGGCATCGGCGGAATGGCGTGGATGCTGCTGATCCTGCTGTTGACCGCCATCTCGATGGTTAGCATCGGCCTGATCATCGGGTCATATATGGAAAGTCCCGAAGGGTTCCAGCTCATCTCCAGTTTTTTGCTGTTTCCGCTGTTCTTTTTGTCCGGCGCGCTGTTCCCGATAGGGCGCCTGCCGGCGTGGCTGGCGCCGCTCACCATTATCGATCCGCTCACCTATTCCGTCGACGGGCTGAGGAATGTGATCCTGGGAAGTTCGCAGTTCCACCTTGCGCACGACATCGGCATCATCGGCACAGTTTCGGTCCTGCTGATCTTTGCCGGAACGGCGGCGTTCGAGCGGATGAAACTGTAGCCGCCGAAAGCCCCGGATCCGCCAGTCCTTTTGGCCGGGTGGAGGGAAATCAAGAAAGCTTTGATGGTATGTCCGGATCCCCGCTTGCGCGGGGATGACAAATCCGCGCCCGCCTTATTGGATACGTCGGCCCACGCACCGGCCTCTTTTGCGGCCGCCATGAAACGTGACGGTAACGGGAAACGCGATTTTCCGCGTTACCGTCGCGCCCGGCGGCAGGGGCACCGCCGCTGCCAGCAACCGTTATCTGAAGAACGGCGCGGTCACTTCCTGAACACTTCGGCGAAGAATTTCTTCATGTCCTCCCACGATTTTTTGTCGGCGGCCTCGTTGTAGGCGATCGGTATATTGAACTTCTTCCCATTCGCCGTGGCGGCCGGATTGGTGAACGCGTGGAGGGCGCCGGGGTAATCAATAAACGTAAGATCGGCACCGGCGTGCTTCATCTCGCTCTTGAAATTGGCTATCTGGTCGGCGGGGACGAATTTATCCGCCGCGCCGTTCGCCACGAGGAGGCGCGGCTTGATGCCCCCTTTATGGGCTATCGCCTTGCTGACAAGATTGCCGTGAAAACTGACCGCCCCCTTCAGATCCACCCCCTCGCGCGCCATCGAAAGCACCACCCCGCCGCCAAAGCAATAGCCAATGGCGCCGTTGTTCTTTGGATCCACCGTAGGATGGCTGTTGAGCGTTTTTAGCGCCGCGTCAAAACGCGATTTCATCAAGGGAATGTCGGAGGAGATCATGCCCGACAGTTTGCTGGCGTCTGTGGGGTTATCGGCGGTCTTTCCCTCGCCATACATATCGAGCGCCAACGCGGTATAGCCGAGGGAGGCCAGCATATCGGCCCGTCTGCGGGAGTAGTCGTTGTTTCCCCACCACTCGTGCACCACGAGGATGCCGGGCCGCTTCCCCTTGATGGCGTCGTCATAGGCGATGTAGCCCTTCAGATTGGTGCCGCCATCCTTATAGGTTATCTCTTCGCCAACGACCTTGGCGTTGGCGGTGGTGGTGGCAAACAGAAACAGCGCCGAGGCAATGATGATCGGAATATGCACGGCTTCTTCCCTCCATCGGATTGTTTAGATACCTGCTTACCACACAGCGTACCAGCGGTTTGAAAAACGCGCAACGGGCGGCCAGCCCCGGCCGTGCCGAACGCGGCCGCCGGATCACCGGGGCCGGGGCGTGGACGGGGGTTTACTCGACGTAGAACTCGATGTACTTGTCATAAACGCCGCCGGCTTTTTCTTCTTCCGTTATGCGGCTTATCATGGCCAGCGACAGGCTGTTAAGCTGGGCTTCCATTTCCTTGCCCCGCAGATCGCCGCTGGTGACATCCTTGAAAAATTTTACCGCGGCAACAAGCACCTTTTCCAAAGACGTCTGCGACGCGGCATGGATCGCCTGGAATTCCAGGCTTTTGCCGGCGACCTCATCAAGCGCCCGCTTCTCCCGCCCCACATGCGCGATCAAGGCGTTCCGTATCTCGCCAAGCAGCTTCACCGCGGCCGCCTCATCGTTGTTCTTCAGGTGGCTGACCGCCTGCAACAGCTCGGTCTTTGCCCGTATGTGCTCTTTTTTCATCGTGGCCACGTTGCGATATGCACGTTCGTTGTTGCCCATCATAGTTGCCCCTTTTGTTTGACAAATGTTCTTTATTCCGCCGGAGCGCTTGCACGGCCCCGCCCGCTTCGGGATTTTTTACAGCCGGGCCGGGAAGCCAGGTGAAGAGACTAACGGAAATTTTTTTTGAGGGCAAGCCGGGAATTGGAGGCGCGTTTGACTATTTTCGCGGCGGCACCTAACATATCTTTCAGGAAAAAACGCCGCGCAAGGGCATTGGGAAAAGGCGATCCATTCAAGGTATGGCATGAGAATTTTGAAATGTTCGCTGGTTATTCTGTTCTGCATTGCGGCCGCCGCAACCTCCGTCTTGGCCGCTGAATGCGAAGGGGATTGCGAGAACGGCAAGGGAACCTACTTCGACAAAGACGGCAAGATACTGTACGAAGGCCAGTTCAAGAACGGCAATTTCAACGGGCAGGGGATCCTCTACTACCGCAATGGCGGCAAGAAGTATGAAGGGGAGTTCAAGGAAGACAAAGCCAACGGCAAGGGAACGATGTTCGCCACGAACGGCAACAAGCTGTACGAAGGGGATTTCAGGAACAACAAGGCCAACGGCGTTGGGATACTGTACAACGCCCACGGCGACAAAACCTACGAAGGCGAATTCCTGGACGACAAAAAGCAGGGCCGGGGAAAGCTGTTCCGTGCGGACGGCAAAATACTGCACGAAGGGATGTTCCAGAACGACTACCCGGTGGAACGCTGACGGCATTCAGCGCCGAACCGCCTTTAGATGAACTGGGAGATCTTCTTATCGGTGCGGACGATGTGGTTCTTCAGCCAGTCCATCAGGAATTGGATGAGCTTGGGGGTGAAGATCTCGCGCTCCTTCTCGAATTCCCCCACGAATTCCTTCACCTGTTCCACCAGGTTGTGGTGCTCGGCGATGTGCTGGGCCAAAAGGCTTCGGGGCATTTTTGAGCTGGCCATATAGCCCTCTTCGTCCTCGAAATGCACCATGGTGTACTTGATGAGCTCAAGCAGGAAATTCTTCATCA
>JAKAGL010000125.1 GCA_021815535.1 bacterium | reverse complement strand
TTCACCGGCATCAACCCCGCGGTCACCGTCACCGCCGACACCCAACGCCTGCAGCTCAATGCGACTTACGATCCGAACCTGATCCTCTACGAGCCGTCCCACGGGCAGAACGTGGTGGCGCAGAACCTGAACGCCCAGGCGCACAGCACTGTCGTGCAGGACATGTTCTACGTCGATCTGTCCGCCTTTGCCTTGGAAAACGCCTTTGAATTAAATTACGAAATTGACCGGGATGCGGCCATCGCACTGGTAAATATCGGCGGTTCCATGACCAATATCAAGATCATGGAAGCCGGAGTGACCGCTTTTAGCCGGGATATCACGATTGGCGGGTCTACGATTTCTGAAGAAATCCAGAAAAATATGTCGATTGGGTTCAAAGAGGCCGAAAAAATCAAGCTTGGCATTATCCCGCGCGAAATGAATCGGGCTGATATAGTTGCTCAGGTGAAGGATGCGGTTGAATTTATTTGCCGGGAAATACGCAAAACCTTTGATATGTATGAGAAAACATCCGAAATGAAGGTGTCCAAAGTCTATCTTTCCGGGGGAAGTTGCCTCATGGAGGGAATTGATTTGTTGATACATCAGAATTTGAATTTAGAAGTCGAAATTATAAATTCATTTAGGAATGTTTATTGCAATGATAAGCATTTTGATGAGCAATATATCGAGGCAATGGGACCGGTGGCTGCTATCCCAGTTGGGTTAGCTTTAAGGATGTCGAACGATAAATGATTAAGATAAACCTCATAGCCGTAAGAACGCCGAAAGACCACGTTGTCGTCCAGCGGCAAGTGATGTTGGCGATCGGCGGGATTATTTTGGCCTTCTTTATTGTGGGATGGTGGACCAGCCACGCCAATGCGACCAAGGAGGAAGTGCAGGGCCAGCTCGCGACAGAAAAATCGAAGTTGCAACGGTTGGAGCAGGTTGCCCAACGAATCGAGGAGTTTGAAAAGAAAAAGTTGCGCCGCGAACAGATCCTCGATGCGATTAAAAAACTGGAGACGCGGAAAGTCGGGCCGCGCATCTTTCTGGATGATATCAATATGATTCTGCCGTCCGATATCTGGTTGACGAGGATCACGCAATCGGATGTTACGATAACTGTTTCCGGTTACAGTCTTTCAAATACCGCGATAGCCGACCTGATGCGCCTGATGGAAGCATCGCCGAATTTCTCGGATGTAGAGCTGGGACCTATCAGAACTGAATTGATCAAGGGAGAAGAAGCAAAGAGCTTTACCCTGAGTTGCGGCTGGGAGGCTGTAAAAAAGCTTGATGAAAATAAATCCAAAGTGGCTGCCGCCGGAGCGCCAGCGGGTGCGAAAAAGTAGAATGTATGGATATTGAAAGTTTACTGGAAAAGATCTTCTCGAAGATACCTTACGCGCGTCTTACGAGGATGCCCTTAAGTGCCCGGTGGGCTGTTGTGGCGGGGGTGCCGGTTGTGTTGATCATAGCGTTCTACTTTCTGTTGATCAGCGGGACCATGGCAGAGACCGATGCGGTGCGCGAGGATCTTTTAAAGGCGCAAAAAGATGTTCAGGTGAAAGAGGCGCTGGAGCGCCGTTTGCCGGAATTTGAAAAGAAAATAGCCGAGCTTGACGGACAACTGGCCATGATCCGTCGCCAGCTCCCCGAGAAAAAAGAGATACCGGATCTTCTGGATCAGATATCGAATCTGGGTGCGCAAAGCGGCTTGCAGTTCCAGCTTTTCAATCCCATGCCCGAGGTGGAAAAGGATTTCTATGCCGAAGTCCCGGTAGACCTGGATATTGTGGGGAGTTTTCATAATGTGGTCGATTTCTTCGATAAAGTGGCGCGGATGCCCCGCATCGTGACCATTACAAATATCGATATTGGCAAATCCAGCAGCAAAATGAAGGGGCCCCATAAGGGTACGTTAGTGGAGGTGCGTTGCAAAGCGGTCACCTTCCGTTTCCTTGAAACAAAGATTGACGCGCCGGCCACGTCGGCCGCAAAACCAAAACCACCCGCGGCGGCACATTAACCATGAATAAGAACAAGAAGATCATGATAGGCGCCGGTGTGGCAGTGGTGCTGTTGGCGGTTGCCCTGTTTTTTGTCCTGTCGGGCTCCGGCAATGACGAGCAGGCGTTGCGCGAGGCATTCAAGCAGTTTTCCGCCGATCTAGGGGCGGGGAATAAGGCCGATGTAGGAAATCTCATATCGCGCAAATTCAATGATGCCGGGATGGATTATAACTTGGCGGTGGAAGAGTTTGGCATCAAGCGCCCCGGCTATATGGCCGAGATATCCAGTATTAAGATCAAGGACGCCTTGGCGGAAATAAGCTATACGCGCAAGCAGGTGCTGGAAAAGAAAATGGTAACCAGCCAGATCATCGGCGAAACATGGGTGAAAGATGACGATAACAAGTGGCGTTTGGTGAAGCTGTCCGGCAGCGACCGCACCCAACTGCCCAAGCTGCGCCAAGAGCGCAAAGAGGCCGAGGAAAAGCTGGCGGCCGACCTGGCAGCCGCCGAAGAAAAGGAATCGAACCTCCGCAAAGCGAGTTACAGCTATGCCAATAAACGCGATCCTTTCGAATCGCTTATCATTGAAACGGCTCCCGGCGAGGCCGTATCCACTGCCGAGGCTTCCCGGATGTGCGATCCGGGCCGGCCGCGGCAATTTCTGGAGGGGTTCGATCTGTTCGCCTTTAAGCTGGTTGGCATGGTGGGCGCGAACAAGACATATTATGCGCTGGTGGAAGCGCCCAATGGAAATGGTTATACGCTGAAAACGGGGATGTACGTCGGGCGGCGCTGCGGAAAAATCACCTCGATCAACGCCGCGCGGGTCCTGGTCGCCGAAAAGTACCCCAATGCGCGCGGGGAATTTAGCGTAAGAGAAATGGAATTGAAACTCAAAGAGGAAGAGTAGGGGGCATATGAGAACAGGCTGGAGAATCTTTACGGCTTTCGCTCTGATGTTGGCGGGCTTTGCCTGCGCTTCAGGTGATCACTCGGGGCCCGTCGGGGTCTTGCCCGAAGGGGGCATCTTTATAACCAACATCGCTCCGGTGCCGCATGAAGGCGGCATGGAGCTTGCCATCGAAGGTAGCGGAAAACTGCAATACACCGTCTACAAGCTTGAGAATCCAAAACGACTGGTGGTGGACATCCCGGATGCCGATTCTTCTGCCTTCACCGTTCCTATCGATGTGCCCAAAGGGGTGGCGTGGCAGGTTCAGCCGCATTACTTCCCGAAGGCGGGCAATTCACGTATAGAGATATTCCTTAAAGAGTCGGTTTTATACAAGGTAAGCCGGATCAGCGACAAGAAAATCGTGGTTGATGTAAATCCCTACGCCCCGGAAGCGGCGCAGGCGGTGGCCGAGGCCGATTTGGCATTGGAACCGGGCCAGACCGAAATTACGGATATCAACCTGCGGGATGTGCAGGGGCTGGCCCGCCTGGTGATCTCATACAAGGGGGCCAAGCCGAAGTTTGAAATGACCCGCCGGCGCGAGATGAACCGCATTTCACTCGATATCAGCAACGCCAAGGTCGCCAAAACCAATGAAAAGCTGCTGAGCGTGGATAACGCGGAGAGCTTGGTGAAAAACGTGGCGCTCTTCCAGTTCACCACCCGGCCCGCGTCGGTGAAGGTGATTGCGAACCTTAACCAATACACGTCATCCAACGCGTTTGAGAAAAACGGCGCCATCTATCTGGATATCGGGCCTGATGCGGTGTTGGCCTCGGCCTCGGAAATGAAGGCGGAGAAGCAGAAACCGGTCGATGTGAGCGCGACGAAGGAAAAACTTCCTTCCGATTACATGGGACAGAAGATCTCGCTTGATTTCCAGGATGCCGATATTCACAACATTCTGCGGATCATCGCCGATGTCAGTGGCATGAACGTCATCACGTCCGATACCGTGAAGGGCAAAGTCACCATGAAGCTGATTGATGTGCCGTGGGACCTCGCTCTTGAAACCATCCTGAAAAACAACAAGCTGGCCATGGTGAAGAACGGAAATATCATACGCGTCTCCACCGCCGATGAGTTGAGCAAGGAAAACGAAGCGGCCGCCGCCAACCAGGAGACCAGCGTAAAATCGGAATCCCTGTACCTCAAGGTCTTCCAGGTCAACTACGAGACCGCCGTGAAGCTTAAAGACAACCTCAAGGCCATAGCCAGTCCGCGCGGCAGTATCGACGTGAACGAACGGACCAACACGTTGATCATACAGGATACGCGGGACCGGTTGGCCGAAATGGAAAAACTGATTGAAACGTTGGATAAACGGACACTGCAGGTGCTCATCGAGGCTCGTATTGTGGAAGTGAACAATACTTATGCCCGCGAATTGGGCATCAAGTGGGGCGGCAACTACAACATGACCACCAATAGCGCGTTCCCCGCCACCATCGGCCTCAGCGGCGTGGGGGCCGGTGGCGTGGGCAGCACCGCGGCGGGAAGCATCGTCAATACGGGCACCAGCGGGGTTACCGGCACGTTGGGCATAAAGCTCGGCAGTGTGGACAGCACCGCCCTCCTCGATATGCAGTTGATGGCCCTTCAGAACGAAGGCAAAGGCCGGATACTTTCCATGCCGAAGATATCAACCATGAACAATATTGAGGCGCTCATTGAGAGCGGCCGCGAAATACCGTACCAGACAACTTCGGCCGACGGCACGAAGACCGAATTCAAGAAAGCGACCCTCAAGCTGAAGGTAACGCCGCATATTACGCCGGATAATTTCATCAGGCTGGAGATCGAGGCGAACAAGGATGAAGCCGACTTTGCCAACCAGTTGCCCAATTCGCCGCCGCCGATCCTCACCAAGCATGCAAAGACGGAAGTGCTGATCAAGGATGGCGACACCACGGTTATCGGCGGCCTTTTCAAGGAAACCAAGAACGATACCGAATCAAGCGTTCCATTCTTCTCAAAGATACCGGTGTTAGGCTGGTTGTTTCAGGGAAATGCCAAATCCAGCACCGGGGAAGAGCTGCTGATATTCATAACTCCGAAGATTCTGTAAGGAGGGAGGGGTGATGTTAAGGAAGAAGTTTAAAGCGGCACTTGTGGCGTCAGTCGCACTGATACTGGTGTCTGCCGGTGGTTGCGGCCAAAAGGCCGATCAGAACACCAGAAAGGTCGGTCCTGAGGGCCCCACATCGCCGGGTGGCTATTATTTCACCCTCGAGGTGCATCCTGCCATCGTGCAGGCATTGGGCACCGTTAGCGTAATTGCCCAGGTGACTAACGCCGCCGGTACGCCCATCAACGGCACAGTGACGCCCGTAATGGTAAATTTTTCAGGCTCTGCCACTTCCGGATCCAGTGTGGCTATAGATTCAAACGGTATTGCCGGATTTTTCTTAACCATGACCGGGACCGGCGGAAGAATCGCCTATGTCAATGCTAACGTTGAAGATAAAAGCCTAAACATACCGATTCAGATTCTTCCGTAAAGGCGGCCCCTATTTTGGCTTCCTTGCGTGTTGACCTGGGCCCACGGTCATATTCCATTTTAATCGGGGACGGCTCTTCCAAAGAAGGCATTGCCGCCCTTCCGCGCCTTCTCAAAGGCAAAAAGATCGCCGTTGTCACTAATCCTGTGGTGTCCAGGCTTTTTGCCGGCAAGACCCTGCGGCTTCTCCGGAAAGCCGGTTTTAAACCCTCTGTAATCACCTTGCCCGATGGTGAACGGTACAAGACCATTCAACACCTTGCCCGCATTTACGATGGGCTTATAGAGGGCCACTTCGACCGTGCCGATGCCATTCTTGCTCTCGGCGGAGGCGTTGTGGGGGATATGGCTGGGTTCGCCGCCGCAACCTACATGCGGGGGATTGATTTCGTGCAGTTTCCCACCACGCTTCTCGCCCAAGTGGACAGTTCGGTGGGAGGGAAAACCGGCATAGATTATCCCGGTGGCAAAAACATTGTCGGCGCGTTTTACCAGCCCCGTCTTGTCGTTTGCGACCTGTCGGCCCTTAAAACGTTGCCCGAGCGGGAATACCGCTGCGGGATGGCCGAAGTGATAAAGTACGGCGTTATCCGCGATGCGCGGTTCTTCGCTTGGCTGGAAGGTAACATCAAAGAAGTGGCGGCCCGCAAGACCGCCGCGCTGGAAACGATCATCCGCAAGTCCTGCGCCTGCAAGGGGGCAGTGGTGGCCGCGGATGAGCGGGAAGCCGATATCCGCGCCATACTCAATTTTGGGCACACCTTCGCCCACGGCATTGAAACCGCGCTTGACTATAAACGGATCAAACATGGCGAGGCGGTAGCCATCGGCATGGTGCTGGCCGGCCGGCTTTCGTACAGCTTGGGACTTATTCCTCAAAAAACCGCCGAACGGGTGAAGCGGCTTATTGCAGCTTACGGCCTGCCGACCAGCCTTCCCACAGATCTTTCCCCCGCCGAAGTTGTGGAGGGAATGGCGCATGATAAGAAAATCATTTCCGGCGCCTGGCGCTTCGTTGTGTACGACCGTATCGGCAACGCCTATGTAAAAGACGGCCTTTCCCGATCCGAGATCGCCGCCGCGATACGCCTTTAAAATCAGCCGCTATCATCCCCTTTCGCGGCATCTAACCCTTTTGGGTAATTGTCATTTTACCGCTTGTTATGATAGCATCCCTCTCTAATATATGGTCTGAATATACCGGATAGTAAGGCCAACGTGTGGGGGAATTTTAATAGGAGGTATAGGTGCGTAATCCGATCAGGTTAAAAACAACCATGTCTTCCGCCGTTTTGGCGGGGCTGATTGCCTGTCATCGGCCACCCAAAACCGGCCACATAGGGTCACCTGAAAACCGGCCATTTGTAGGAGGAATTTGCCATCATCTCCTTTTCATAAGGGAGAGGATGAATGGCGAATTTTCTGAA
>JAKAGL010000124.1 GCA_021815535.1 bacterium | reverse complement strand
ATCATCCACGGACACGTGGTTGATCTGATAAACAGAGGGGCCAACGTTATCTTTATGCCAAGCATCCTCACCATGAGCCCAAAAGGTAGCAGCAAGTTCAAGAGCAGTCAGATGTGTCCGCTGGTGCAAGCCAACAGCTATCTGGTGAAAAACTCGATGGATCTGAAGATGAAAGGGGTGGAATTGTGGGAGCCGGTCATCAGCTTCCAGCGTGGTTATGATTCTGTTGCCAGTGAACTGGGTGAGTTGGGGCGGCGATTGGGTGCTTCGGCGGACAAAGTGGCAGGTGCTGTGCGTGTGGCACGCGATGCGCAGAACGCTTTTTATGCCGGGTTAAAGGTGCGTGGCCGTGAGATTCTGGCGAACCTAAAAGAGGATCGGCAAGCGGTGGTGATCATTAGCCGTCCCTATAACGGTTGCGATAGTGGTATCAATATGGATCTGCCGCGCAAACTCAAGGATATGGGAAAGATGGCCATTCCGGTTGACATGCTGGATTTAAGTGAAGATCCCATCTACGAAAACAATCCCAACATGTATTGGCGTTCCGGCCAGCGTATTCAAGCCGCGGCGGAAGTGGTGCGCAAGAATCCGAAACTCAATGCCATTTATATTTCCAATTTCAAATGCGGTCCGGACAGCTTTATTACCTATCATGTGCAACAGCAGATGATGGGAAAACCCTACCTCCATCTAGAGGTGGACGAACACTCGGCGGATGCCGGGGCGATTACCCGCTGTGAGGCATTTTTCGATTCGCTGGAAAATGTGGATGCGGGTGATTATGCGCGGCGCCAATGGCGGAAGACCGCCCGCCTTAACGGGCACAAGCGGAAACTGTACATTCCCTGGATGTGCGATCACTCATATTCCATGGCAGCGGCGTTTCAACACTATGGCGTTGATGCCGAGGTGTTGCCTAAGACCGACGCCGCGTCGCTTGAGGTGGGACGCCGATTCAGTACTGGCAAGGAGTGCATTCCCTACACATTGGTGGCGGGAGATGTGTTGAAAAAAGCATTGGAGAAAGAGTTTGATGCAACGGGCGCATCGTTCTTTATTCCAACGACAGAAGGACCATGTCGTCTGGGCCAGTATCAAGGGGTGCTGAGAATTCAGCTGGACCGGTTGGGACATATCGATGCCCGGTTGATGGCTCCTTCGGCGGAGGGGAATTACAGCGGTTTTGAGGGAGTCGGGCGCAATTTCAAAAGAATGGTCTGGCGCGGCATCGTGGCGACCGATATTCTTATAAAGCTGGTTCATGAAACCAGGCCGTATGAGCTGGTTCCCGGAACCACTGATAAGGCTTATCAACAGGGACTTGATATTGTGTTGAAATCGGTGCGGGCGGGGGCCAAAGACATCTTTGAACGTATGAACGACGTGCGGTCCATTTTTCGCGCCGTGCCGGCGGATAAAACCGTGCGCAGGCCCATTATCGGTGTGGTAGGGGAAATTTATGTGCGGTTGCACAACTATAGCAACGGAAATATCATCCGCCGTATCGAAGAGATGGGTGGGGAAGCATGGCTTGCTCCTTTGGGAGAATGGTTCTTTTATTGCACCGACCGTTTTATTGCCAAGAGCCGCCGCGACGGTAAAATCATGGAACTGCTTTCAGGCATGTTGCTTAACAGCATAAAACACCGGGATGAGAAAAAAATGATGGCGCCCTTCAAAGATGATTTGCTAAACTGGCAGGAACCGCCGACTTCGGAAGTGTTGGCCCGCTCTGCGCCATATATTGACGCGTCATTTGAGGGTGAGGCGACGCTGAGCGTGGGCAAGGCTTTGGATTATGCGGGCAAGGGGTGCGCGGGGATAATTAATCTCTTGCCTTTCGGATGCATGCCGGGTACGGTAGTGAGCGCCGTATCTAAACGCGTACGTGAAGATTGTGGCAATATACCGTGGTTAAATATTGACATCGACGGGATGGATGAGAATAATGGACGCAGCCGCCTTGAGGCATTTGTGTTTCAGGCGAAGCAGTATAAGGAACGGAAGACTGCGGAAAGCAGCATGGCTTAATTGAGAGGAGGATATTGTTGTGGCTTTAATTATTAACGATGAATGCGTAAACTGCGGTGTTTGCGAGCCGGAGTGCCCGAACAGCGCTATTTCAGAAGGCGATGACATTTATATCATCGACCCGGCGAAATGTACCGAATGCGTTGGTCATTATGATGAACCCCAATGCGTCGAGGTTTGCCCGGTTGATTGCATCGCGAAGGATCCCAATAACGAGGAATCCAAAGAACAGCTGATGGAGAAATACAATAAGCTGAAAGGCTGATTAATCTGACAGTTAAAACCGGCTGTACCATTTGGGCGGCCGGTTTTTTTTTGCCTAAAGCCTTTGGCTTCGGATGCCGATATCTAGGGAATCTATGGATATATTTACGATTTACGATGTTGAATGGGTTTTTAAGGCGGTATTTATACTCCTTTTCGCTCTGTTAGGGGTGAAGGGGTTGGTTGCCACTATCGAAGCTATGTATATCGATTTTGAAATCAGGTCACGTTATCGCCAGCGGGCCGACTTTATAGAAAATTTCTACCGCATTTACAATGGCCAGAAGCTGCGGATCGAAGAAGAAAAACGTCTCGCGCAAGAGGCTGCCGAAGCCCGCTACCAAGCCAGCCTTGGATAGGCGGAACCATTGGGCAACGCGTGTTTCTGAGCTTCTTAACGAATCCAGCCCAAAGTATTTGTGCGTTAGTAAACGGCTAGTGATTGGCCGGTTCAGGCATACCGCTATTCTCGCCTTCCTCTTCACCTGACTCTTCACCCCCTTCGATGACGGGTGTATCGCGTCGGCTTCCCTGGTTGAAGGGACGGATTTCCTCGTGGCCGATCAGTCCTCCCAAGTAGGCAGTGCGGGCGATCGGAAGTATGGCGATGATCGAGAGGATGAAAATTCCCAACATGAGTTTGGGGTTGAATGGTTTCCCTCTTTTATAATTCCACAACTCGATAACGGAAAGGATAGCAACGACGGCGATGAACGCTGAGGCCACCATAGCCGCCGTTTCATGTGTTTCAATCATTTGTTTCAGCACTCCCGGTTTATGCTCTACCATTTCTTCAGCGGGATCCCCCATTAAGTAGGCAAATATGGTTGTTATACCAACAACGGTATATGCCCATAGGGCGGCGCGCTTTACTTGGTTATCGTTGACATAATAGGCATATCCTGCCAGCGCAACGCTGAAAATAAGACCCACAACCGGAAAATGGTTGATGATGAGGTGCATGTGTCCCATATAAGCTCCTTACGTAATTTTAAGTATTGTTCCGGAAATAATACAGGCCTCGCCGTTGATTCTCAACGAAAAATGCCATTTTTTGTTAAGTGGTTGACAGGTGCGGCCGTGTATATCACTTTGTAGTGTTGCGGCTTTTGAGCAGACGTTTCGCTTGTCCGCTACCGTGACGTGCGGCTGTTTGGTAATCTTCCATAGCCGCCCCCGCGTTGCCCAGCTTTTCGTTTGTTTCGGCGCGTCTGAACCGGGCTTGATTGAACTCAGGTTTAATTTCCAAAGCTCTGGTGAGGTCTTTGAGGGCTTTTTGGTAATCTCCCGTTTGATAAGAGGCGTTGCCGCGGTTAGCATAGTTTTCAGCAGAGGGATCGATCGCTATGGCGTTGCTGAGATCGTTGATGCCACCTTCGTTTTCGCCCATGCGTATCCGTGCCATGCCACGTTTTCCCCATGTTCCTGCATTGTGGGGAGCAAGTGCGAGAACATTATTGAGGTCTTCCACTGCGGCCCGGTCATCTCCCGTGGCGATAAGCGCGTCAGCTCGCAAGGAGCGCGCATCAACATCATCAGGGGTGGATTGTAAAACGTGATCCAAATCGTTCAGGGCGGCTGTAAAGCGGTTGTTATTTAAGGAGGCACGGGCGCGGTTGTAACGTATATTTGCGTTTTCGGGATTGAGTGCGACTGCCGTATTGTAATCAGTAAATGCACTGTCCCACTCACCTAAGATACTGAAAACATTGCCGCGATTGTTATATGCAAAGTCATCAAGGGGATCAATGGATATGGCTTTGGTATAGTCCGCCAAGGCCTCTTGGAATTTTCCTATATCATACAGAGCCAGTCCACGTTCAATGTAAGTATCAGAATATTCAGGTTCAATCGCAATGGCGCTGTCAAAATCGTGGATGGCGCCTGAGGGATCGCCCAAATCGCGGAGGGCAATCCCGCGATCTTGTAAGTATTTAGAATCATTGGGGTTTATGGCAAGCGCTATATTCAGATTAGCCAGTGCCCGTTCAAGCTGGCCCAATTGGTAGTATGCCTCCGCGCGTTTGCCATAAGCGTCAGAATCTATTGGATTTAACGTAATATCACGGGTTGTCTGCTCAATAATCGCATAAGGGTCCGGAGGAGGCGGCGCATCTTCTTGCATTTCCTGCAATTTGGTCATTTCCGCCGCTTGCGCCACCGGCACCAAAAACGTCATTGGCGCCAGAAAAGCCAAAACCAGCAACGGAGCGTGCAAAGTCTTAAATCCCATTTTGGTATTTTACCGTAACAGTGGGGCAGAGGCTACTTGATGCCGCGTTCGATGGCCCTGAGAATTTCGAGAGCGATGAATATGCCGATCGCCAGCAGGATCAAAACCACCATCGCGGTTTCTTTGGGGAAGAAAGCGAGCACCGCGGCGGTGATGGCGAGATACACGCTGAAGAGGTAGAGCATCTTGTTGATCTGCGTATCCGAGAGGCCGAGCCTCCGCAATCGGTGGTGGATGTGGCCGCTGTCGCCCCGCATGGGATTTTGTCCCTTCAGCGCGCGGCGGAAGAACGCGAGCAAGGCATCGATCAACGGGATGGCCAAGATCACCATCGGCACCAGCAGGGTGAGCGTGACGGAGCCTTTGCGCCGGTCCATCACCGAGACGGCCGCCAGCGCGAATCCCAGGAAGAGCGATCCGGTATCGCCCAGGAAGATCTTTGCCGGGGGGAGGTTCATCCGTATGAAGCCGAACAGGCAACCCGCCAGCAGGATAGTGAATGAGGCCAGCGTATTCTCCCCGAAGATATGGGAGATGGCAAAGAGGGTGATGGCGGAGATCAGCGCGATACCGGCGGCAAGGCCGTCTATGCCGTCGATGAGATTCATGGAATTGGTAACGGCGAGAATCCAGACCACCAGCGGCACGGCGCCCCACGCGCCGACGGCGACCACGCTGTGGAACGGACTGGTGATGAAATCAAGCGATTGGCCGCCAGCCATGAAGACCAGCGCCGCCACGGTTTGCACGGCGATCTTCAGGATGGGGGACGCCCCTTTGCGGTCGTCATAGAGTCCCAGCGCGGCGATGACAACAAGCGCCGCGAAAAGGAAACCCAGCTGCGTTCGGTCGATATTGAACGCCAGCGGATTGAAGATGACGGCCGTTCCCAGCACTGCGAGGAAAGGGATGATGATGACGATCCCCCCGGCGGTAAGCCGCTTCCGGGGGAGCGATTTCTGATCGAAGAAGCCGTTGCGCTCCAGGATCGGCGGGAGCCGCCGGACAAGCGCCGATGCGCCCAGCATCCCCGCCGCAAAAAGCATGGCATACGATAACCAGAACATGATCTGAATCTGAAGGGGGGCGATCTGTCCGTTCATAGCCGTCTCATCGCCACGGTCGCCGCGCCGCCACGGATGGCGAAGAACTCGCGCAGGTGTTCGGCCAGATGCCGGTTGCCGCTGAAAAGGGAGGTGAAGAGGTAACGCAGCACTATCGGCCAAAACACCATCGACGAAAGTGAGCCGTCTTTTTGGTAGAGCACAAGGTGCGAACGGGTCATGTGATAGTGGTAAAAAGCGGATCGCCGGGGCATCTTGGCCACGCACCGCCCCCCGTGGTGGCGGATCCGCATGAGCGGGGCATAAAGCACCTCGTACCCGGCGGCGCGTATTTTTTTGCAGAGATCGACGTCTTCCACGTACATAAAGTACTCTTCGCAAAAATCGCCGGCTTTCTTTAGGGCCTCGCGCCGGGCCAACATGAAACTTCCCGAAACCGCGTCGACCGGCAACACCGCGTCCTCCGGCTGGCCGCCGTAGAAATATTTTGCAATGCGGCGGTGGCGGGGGAAGAGGCGGATGAGGCCGCTGGCTTTGTAGAAGGCGGTCAGCGGATCGGGGTAGCCGCGGCGGCACTGCCGCATGAAGCTGCCGTCCGGGTTTTCGATGTAGCAGCCAACAAGGCCCGCCGCCGGGCGCGCCGCCATGAAGCCGATAAGTTTTTTCAGGCCCGGCTCGGTAAATTCCATGTCGGGGTTGAGCATCAGCACGTATTCGCCGCGCGCCACCGCCAGCGCGCGGTTGTTGCCGGCGCCGAATCCCAGGTTCTCGCCGTTCTCGATGATCCGCACGGCGGGGAAAAGTTCTTTCAGCATCGCCACCGAAGAGTCGGTGGATGCGTTATCCGAAACGATGATCTCCATGCTGGATGTGTCCTCGTGGCGGTGCAGGCTTTCCAGGCAGACGAGCAACGGTTCACGCCCGTTCCAGTTGACGATCACGATGGAGAGGATGGGATTGTGGGTATCCATGTGAACGATATTCTATCGCATTTTACGGGGAGAGTTTATCAAGGGGGCATGAGGTACCCTATGGATTGGGTGCCCGGCAAGGAAGAGCAAATCGGCGACAGAGTGTCGCCGCTACCGGGAGAAACACCGGGAGAGGCCGGCCCGGTGGGACGATGACGGAACGGCGGGGACGGGTTTGAAACCGGCCGCTACGACATTCATTCCATCATCGGGAATTTCAGTTTTCCTGTTTTACCGGTTTCCGCGAAGAAACCAGAATGGACGACATGATGAGCGCGAGAAGGATCGCCGACGCCGAGTAGCGGCTTAACGCCAAGCCCCCCTCGCCGACCGGTTTGTCGAGAAAATCACCCACCACCGCGCCAAGCGGCCGCGTGAGGATGAATGCCGCCCAGAAAAGCGCGGTGCGTGATATGGCCGTTCGATAATACGCCACGGCAACGATCGCCAGCATCGCGCTGAACAGCAGTGCGCCGCCGCCGTAGCCGAGGTCGGCGGTATCGGCGGTCCAATCGCCAAGCGCGGTGCCCAGTGTTTGTGAGAACATGATCGTGATCCAATAAAACATCTCGGACTTTGGCGAGCTTACGGTATCAACGGCCACCGAGCCAAGCGCGAGATACCAGAAAAGAATTG
>JAKAGL010000123.1 GCA_021815535.1 bacterium | reverse complement strand
ACACCGTGTCGGGCGCGATCGCGGCGGCCGCGATCTTCGACCGGCTCTGGGCGACGTCGTCGCCGTTCGTGCCGAAACCCATGATGTTGAGCGTGTTCGCAGCCCGGGCGGCGGTGCCGCTCGGGTGGGTCTATCTGGCCCAGGAGAAGTACGACCTGGCCATTGATACCTATAAAAAGTATCTGGAGCGCGATCCGAAAAACGAATTGGTGCAACAACGCCTTGCCAACGCCTATTTGATAAAAAAAGATTACAGCCAAGCCCTCGATGTATTCAAGGAGATTGAAAAGACCGACCCCGGCACCATCGATCTGGCGCTCAAAATGGGCTTGCTCTATTTCCAACGCGGCGAGTGGAAGGATGCGCTGGAAAAATTCCAGCTGGTGAAGCTGAAAGACCCCTCCAACCAGACCGTGCCGTATTACATCGCCCGGATTTACGAAGAGATGGCCATGTTCAAGGAATCGCTCGAAGTGTGGAATGAACAGGCCGAGAAGATGGGGAATCCCGAAGCCGCCGAAGTGTACGTCCACATGGCGAGCATTTACGAAAAAATGGGCCAATTGGATCATACGCAGGCGATGCTGGAAAAAGCGCTTTTGAAGAAAAAGGACGACCCCGATATCAATTATCTTTTAGGGGTGATTCTGGTCAAGAGGGAAAACTACGCCGCAGCCATAAAAAGCATTAACCGGGCTGTGGAATTGGCCCCCACGCGCGCCGAATTCATCTTCTATCTGGGAGCCACCTACGAGAAACTGAAAGAGTACGACAAATGCGAAGCCGCAATGCGTAAAACCCTGGAATTGAATCCGGGCCATGCCGACGCGATGAACTATATTGCCTACCTGTACGCTGTGCAAAACCGCAAGCTGGACGAGGCGTTGCAGCTCATCCACCGCGCGCTTGAAACCGAAGAAACCAACGGCTATTACCTCGATACGCTTTCGTGGATATACTACCGCCAGGGGAAAATGGAGCTTGCCCTCGCCACCGCCAAGAAAGCGATCGCCAATACGAAAGAGCGGGATGCCACGGTATATGAGCACTTGGGGGATATCAATTTTTCCCTTGGCAACTACGGGGATGCCGCCGCCGCCTTCGCCGTTTCGGTTGAGGTGAAAGACGACCCTGCCGTTAAGTTGAAATTGGACGAGGCGAAATTCAAATTAAAAGGGAATAAATAACGCGCGCCGGTTATGGCATGAAAAAATCAGCCGCGCTTTTGCCGCTCCTGCTTCTTTCATGCGCCGCCGTTACGCCCCCCGCTGCGCCGCCAACCGCACGGGAGCTTGCCCCCCTGTTATCGAAAAACCGTTGCTCGGCAAATGTCCTGATGACCGGCCGCGCCACCATCACGGTTGACGGAAGCCCGTTGCCTACCCGGGCCTCGCTTCTGGTTTCGCGGCCGGCGCGGTTGCGTCTGACATTGGCCGATACGTTGGGAAGCACCTGGTTCCTCGCCACCGCCGACGAGGAAGTACTCTTTTACGCGGCCCCGTCGCAAGGAACAAGCGAAACGCTTCCCCGCCATGGCGATTCCCCGATATGGCTTGGCGGAAAACGGTATTGGGCCGAAGATTTCATCGACAATCTTCCCCCCTGCCTCGACCCCGCCCTGTTACGCGATAGCAATGCCGGCTATTCAGATGGAATATTGATGCAGGAAAAGGAGGGGATCCAGCGGCGTTGGAAGTTTTATCCCGATGGGAGGATAAAAAATGTTTTGTTGCTCAGGCCTGCCGCGCCTCCTATCCGGTTCGAGTTTGCATATGCAGAAGATGGGATGGGATTCAGCGTAACCATTAACCGCTCGGCGGAATTCCATTTTACCCGCGTGACTGAAATAGATACACCGCCTGATTCGGCGTTCAGGCCGCCGGGAATAAAGTAGATGAGTTTAAATTTTGCCCGTTTTCCTCTATAATGAAAAACATGCCGCGGAACATAAAATCCTCAAAAAATGCCCGTCCAGTGCTTGTCATTGATGACGAATATTACGTCACACGGGGCATATCCTACCTGCTCCAGGATGAAGGGTTGACCTGCATATCCAAAAATGATTCGGAGGGCGTGCTTGAGCTGGTCGACAAGGAACGGCCCCAAGTAATCGTGCTGGATATCAACATCCCGAAAATCGACGGTTTTCAAATACTTAAGCAAATACGTCAACGCAAAGATTTTGATGACATGGTTATCATGGTTCTCACCGCACGCGGCCATGAAGAGGACATTGAAAACGGGATGGCATTGGGAGCGAATGAATATATCCTGAAGCCGTTCAATCCCCTGGACCTGCGGGACAAAATAAAAGCGGTTTACGCGGCGAAACGGGGAAACTGATCCCCGGCGTATCCTGCCGTCAGCCCTTCAAAGTTGCCTTCGAACACCTGAACGCCGGAGGAGTTAATTTTTCCGGCAAGCCGTGACACGGTTGCGGCCGGCCGATTTTGATTGATAAAGCGCCTGATCCGCCAGTTCAATGATATCCGCCACACTGTCTGCGGCAATGCAATCATCCGGATACGAAGCTACCCCGATGCTGACAGTGAGTTTCTTCCCCGGTTGCGATTCAGCGCCCGGAAAATTGAGCTCTTCAACCGCTTCGCGCATGCGTTCGGCAAGGGCGATCGACTGGTTTTTACTCGTCTTCGGCAGGATGACGGCAAATTCTTCGCCGCCGTACCGGGCAACAACATCGGTTTCACGCACTGCCGCCCGCATAGTTTTCGCGATCTCTATCAGTACTTCATTCCCCTTAAGGTGGCCGTGCTTATCGTTGAATTTTTTAAAATAATCCACGTCGATCATGCACAACCCCAGTTGCTCTTCATGCCTTTCAGCGCGTTTGAGTTCCGTTAAAAGAGTCCGGGCGAAATAACGGTGATTGTAGACCTTCGTCAGTTCATCCGTTACCGCCATTTCTTCCGCCCGTTCCAACATCAGCACCTTTTCCACGGCGCTTGCCGCCAGGGCGCCCAACAGCCCCATCAGGTTCAACTCGCGGCCGGAAAATCTGCGCGGCCGGAAATCGTCGACATACAGAATACCGACGATTCTTCCCTCCGCCCGCAGCGGTACCGCAACCAACGAGCGGAATCCCTGATTCTTGAGATGTGATGTATCGAATTTCGGATTATTGTCCAGTTCTTCGATAACCGTGGGCATATTGTTCGAAAGAATGTGGGCGGTCAAACCGCCGGGCCGCACTTTCCAAACGTGAAAGGGGAGCTTTTCACCGCGAAAGCCCCTCATCGCCGCCATCCGCATCTCCCCCTTCTCTTCGTCAAACAGGGCGGCGGAGCCAGCCGACATTTCCAGCAAGTTCATCGCCGCTTCGACAATGAGCTGGAGGGCATGTTCCGACTTTTCGGCATTCGCCAGCAAAATGCCGATGTTGTAAAGCAACATCTGTTCTTCCAGCGTCCGTTTGGCGGCCCGCTCGCGCGCCTCACGCTCTTCCACCATACGCCACAACAGGTTGGCGGTCATCCCTTTCACCACCTCGGTTTCAGGACGTTGCAGGTTTTTCAGAAAATCCTGCACCTCCGGATTGCCGGTGGCGTCCACGACAATATCGATGCGGGGAAGTTTAAAAAGCTCCCTAAAATCGGGAGTGGTAAAGATACCCGTCTGCTGTGCCCAATCCATTCCGGGGGAATACTTATTACGGCTTGCAACACCCACGATCTCGATATCGGGGTCCTCGGCGAACATCTTGGCCAGCGGCAGCCCCCCTTTGCCCATTCCGATAATGGCAACTTTATAGCGGCTTGCCGGTTCTTTCATGGCCCCTTCACGCCAGCCCAGTGCGTACCGCGCACTTCATCTCCTTGCCAGTTTACCGAATAGGTGTGACAGACGCGGCATTCCGTCGCGAGGGCATTGGCCGAACCGGTATATGATTTCTGCGCCTTGGGAACATGGGCCGCCGCATCAAACGATTGATGCGTGTGACAACTCATGCAATATTTGATGATAACTTTATTTGATTCATTTGCCGCGGTTCTTGAATCGAACGCGCGTTCCACATCGTTGCTTGCGCATGCCGCGGAAAATAATAGCAGCCCCAAAGCCATGGCGGCTGAAATGCCAAACCGGATCCCCATTACTGACAATCTCCGAAAAAAAAACGCGGAACATAAGCGGCGATGGTTGTCCATCCGCATGTAAAAACTATCCACCTCAATCAAGGGGCACAGAAATTCAATCGAAAGCATTCTACTACCAATCGCGTCAAAACGTTGCATCTTTTGGCAGTTTCGGCCATCCCTGAAGAGTTTCCCGGCGGGGCGATCATGGAAAATTGTTATGGCATCGCTTTTGCTCTTTACCTGACACAGAGAGTATTTCTGACGGTCTTTGAGGAGGAGTTGGTTTTGAAAAAGATAATTGTTTTCCTGGCATTGTTGGCGGCGTTGGTAATGACGGCCATTCCACAGGCGGTTGCCGCTCCCAACTCATTCAAGGATATCGCCTCCTTTACGGCTGGAGATCAGTTCCGGGTGGCACTGGCATTTGAGTCCAACCCCGAAACCATTGTTAAATATTACGAAAAATCGGTTCAGATAGATGTGCCGGGAGGCTTTGTCAACCCCTCCAAACGCCAATTCGAGGTTAATCACGCCGGGATAAGGGAGATCGATCTATACCAGATCAATCCATCCCTTTTGCGGATACGAATCTTTCCGCAGGAATCAGTTGAAGCGCTGAAAAAGAACTTTTCGCTTGAAGCCAACGCGGAAAAGCTTGTGTTTGTGGTCGGTCCCAAGACGGCGCCTGCGCCGGAAACTTTGACGCCCGCCCCGGTTGAAGCGTCAAAGAACCAGGCGGTGGAAGAAAGCATCCCCGCAAAAACCGGTAAGGCCCCCGAGGCCGATGTTGTTCAATCCGCCACCGCGGCCGCACATCAGGAAGCCGGCGCCGGAAGCGACGTACCGGCTTCCGCGGAAGATGCCGAACTGATCGCGCACTTGCAGGCCACGCTGAACCAGATCAAAACGGAAAGCGATCCGGATAAATCAAAAAATGAAGACGGCGTAAAAAAGGCCGGCATACTTTCCACATTGGACAAGCCTTCGTTGCCGCAGGCCCCGTCGATGGGTGAAGCGTTCGTAAAAATAGGCAGCGCGCTGGCGGTGGTATTGGCGCTTATCCTCGTCATTTCCTTCGGAGCTAAAAAATACCTCGGAGCTTTGGAAGGGGGATTTGGCACCAAACGGCAGCTTAAGGTGTTGAGCAGCCATTTTATCGGCGTAAAGAAAAACGTCACCATCATAGAAGTGGCGGGAGAAGTCCTAGTGCTGGGCGTGACCAATAACAACATCAACCTGCTGGCCCGCTACACCGAGCCGGAAAAAATAGAGGAATTAAAGTTCGCCCACCGGCTGCCGGACAAGCCAATGGGAGTATTCAAGAAATTGCCGTTCATGTCCTGGCTGGAACGCCGCCGCAAGGCCCAAAAACCGGTTAATCCGGCGTTTGCCCGTCAGATCGCCAGCTACGAGGACACCCTCAAAACCACCGCCCGTGCGGAGGAATCGGATGGAAACGGCATTCAAACCCGGAAAGATGAGTTGGTTTCAGACGTGGCCCGCTCCATCGCCGGGAAACTGCGGACGCTCCAGGCTCAAAGCTGATGAACATGAAGATCAAAACCCTGTTGGCATGCACGGCTTTGGTTGGGTTGCTGCTGTGCGGCACGCCCGCGGCCGAAGCCGCCGGCCTGCCGACCATCAACATCGGTATGCAGGAGTCCGGCCAGCCCGACCAGGTGGCCACCGGCATCAAAATACTCCTTATCCTCACGGTACTCTCGCTGGCTCCGGCGCTGTTGATCATGATGACCGCATTCGCCCGCATCGTAATCGTCTTGTCGTTCCTCCGGCAGGCGATGGGCACCCAGCAGGTGCCGCCGAATCAGATGATGATAGGCTTGGCGCTTTTCCTTACGTTCTTCATCATGGCGCCGGCTTTTAAACAGATTAACGAAAACGCGTTCCAGCCGTATTCGGAAAACAAGATCGGGCAGGAAGAGGCGTTGACGCGCGCCATGAAGCCGCTGCGGGCTTTTATGCTGCGCCAAACGCGCGAAAAGGATCTGGGGCTTTTCATCAGCCTCGCCAAGGAAAAGAAGCCGAGGACCGTTGAGGACATCCCCACTTATGTGGTGGTTCCCTCGTTTGTGATCAGCGAACTGCGCACCGCATTCCAGATCGGCTTCATGATCTACATTCCCTTCCTGGTGGTGGACATGGTCATAGCCTCGGTGCTGATGAGCATGGGTATGATGATGCTGCCGCCGGTCATGATCTCGCTGCCGTTCAAGCTGATGCTTTTTGTACTGGTGGACGGCTGGTACCTCATCGTCGGGTCGCTCGTAAAAAGTTTCGGATAAACTGACAAGGAGAACGCCATGACCCCGGAATATATTGTCGATGTGGCCAAACGCGCCCTTGAAGTGACGATCCTGGTGAGCGCGCCGATGCTGGGAATAGGGCTGGTGGTCGGTGTGGCGATATCCATTTTCCAGGCGGTGACATCCATACAGGAAATGACCCTTTCCTTTATCCCGAAGATCCTCGGGGTTATGGTGGCCATTGTGGTTTTTTTCCCCTGGATGATGCAGGTGCTCATCTCTTTCACCGCGGATATATTCATTAACATCCCACAGTACGTAAAATGAACCTGTACAATTTCGATTACGGCGCATTTATCGGCTTTACGCTTGTGCTGGTTCGGATGAGCGGATTGCTGCTCTCGATGCCGATATTGGGGGCCACCACCATTCCGGTCCAGGCGCGGATAGGGTTTGTCGCCATCACCTCGTACATTGTTTTCAGCGTGGCCAAGCTGCCGCCGGTGGATACCGGAATCCCGATGGGCCGCTTCACGTTCATGCTGATGGGCGAGCTCGCTATTGGCCTCACCATCGGGTATGCCTCCCAACTTATCTTCAGCGCCGTGCAGTTTGCGGGACAACTTATCGGTTTCCAAATCGGGTTCGGTATCGTGAACGTGCTCGACCCTACCACCAATTCGGAGGTATCCATCACCTCGCAGTTCTGGAATATCGTCGCGCTGCTGGTATTCCTGGCGATCAACGGCCACCACTGGCTTATCGCCGCCGCGGCGAAAAGCTTCGATCTCATTCCCGTGCTCGGCTTTACACCGCATGCCGGGTTGGTAGACCTGATAACCACGCTTACCGCCGACGTATTCGTGTTGGCCATCAAACTGGCGGCGCCGGTCATGGCCAC
>JAKAGL010000122.1 GCA_021815535.1 bacterium | reverse complement strand
ATACAGACCTTATCCCCTAGTCTGTCGATCTGCTTCTTGAGCGCCGCGGTGAAACGGTCGACCCGTTGGCAGTTATACGCGGGATGCTCCAGTTCTTCGATGACTTCAGGAAAGGAGAAAAGGATGGGAACGATGCGGTGACGGCTTGGAAGCAGTTGCTGCAGGAAAAGCGCCTGGAATTCCACCGAATGCTCATGTTTGTGGGCATACATCTGCCGGTAGATCGGTTCGCCGAAACCCTTTTCAAGACCTGCGAGGAATTCCCGATTCACCGGGCTGACGCCGAGCGGTGTTTCAAAATCCTTGTCGATACAGGCAAAAAAGTCCCCTTCCAACGCATGGCCAACGCCGAGAATGACATAAGTAGTATCCGCCTTGCTCCCCTGCAAAAGGGCGAAGGCCGCGCCAAATACCGGCCCGCCCGCAAGAAGGTCTATATGCGGCGCGACAATGGCAAAAGGGGCGGGGCCGCCCCTTTCAACGGCGGGCATAAAGCGTTCCAGGATCGCACGTATGGCGGCCGGATCATCCGGATAACCGCCGCCAGCCAAGGCGGCGGCTCTCACCGGCGCGGCGGCGAAAGCCGCGCATACCTTTTGTTTTTGAAGTTTAAAATTCTCATTCTCAAGAAGGTGATTGTTATCCAGATCCTTCACCAGGTTGCGCACCGCCTCGGCCGGAATGGCGCTGCCGCACTCTTCCTCGAACGCGGCACAAATATCCTCCACGGTGCGGCTGCCGTCCATATACGTTATCAACATGAAAGCGGGCAGGCTCACTGAAAGCCCATCGGGAGCGTAATGGAATGGATCGCGGAGATTCACATAACGTTGCCCTTCATGTTCGAAGGTAACGGGTTCGAAAAACCGTACGCGCGGTTTTGGTTCTGCTGTAAGCATAAAATAATTGTACGCTGATTGGGGCATTTATGGAAACCGGGACAGGCTCAAAAAAAAGCGCCACCCCCGTTGCCGGTGGCGGCGCTCTGTGGAAAACGGTTTAGAAACCGATGCTCAATTGCAATGAATGGCGCGCGTCTTCACGCTGACCGGCATAGGCCCCCACCTCTTCCTTGTAGTAGGCGTAGTCCAGCCTGAGCAGCCAGAAATTAAGGCCAGCCCCATAGGTCATATACCCTTGATTCAGGCCGACTCGAAGGGCGAGGATCTTGGGGAATTTCAATTCGGCCCCTACGTGCAGGCGTTTTCCTTTATCCGTATCAGTACCCACGCTTCCGCCGATGTCGTTATAGTCCATCGCAACGGTGGTCTTCATAATCCAGAGTTGGCGGGTGATGGCGCCTCCCAGATTGATCTGTTGTTTGTAAGCATTCGGTATCAACGGCGAAGTAGGTGTGGCCTGATAATCGCCGAAATCCATGCCGCCGAGGTTTTGGATAACGAGCGCCAGGCGCGGCTTCCAATCTTCATTCTCAAACTGGTAGGTGGCGCCAATATCGCCGCCAAACTTGTTTGCGGATTTCAGGTTGTCGGTGAAGTTGTAATTTGTATTGTTGTTGGCAATATCAACCGCCGTGTACTCTTTGTAAAACCGTTTGTGCTGGATATATTTCAGCGTCACGCCCAAGCGAAGGTGGTCATCCATAAATGCATGGGAGAACGCGATAAATGCCCCTGCATCGTTCTTAAGGTCAGCTTGCAGAACGGGGAATGAGGGCGAATTCACTTCGGCGTCAAACCCCAAACTTTCCAAAAATCCGACCTCAAAATTGTGCGCCGTGTAATTCGGGAATACGGAAACCGCCCCATGCTGGTGTTTGCCGATATATTTACGCATCATGTCGACCGCACCGGTAGTATCGCCGGTTTTAAGGTCGCTGGCGTCTTTTGCAAAATCAAGCGTATTGGTGGAGATGTCAATCTTCGGGTTGAATAAATCAACATTCCACTCCGTCACATCCGTCAAACCGGCCGGATTGTAAAAAGTGGCGTTTTCATCGTCAACAATGGCGGCGAAAGCGCCTCCCATGCCGAGCGGACGTACGCCGGTATACAATTTGCTCATTTCCACGGCGCCTGCCGGCGCGCTTCCCAAGGCCGCCAAAATGCAGGCCGCCGCTACCAATTTCTTCATTATTTCAATCTCCCCTTATTCTTCCGGCCTTTTAGTTTAAACACGTAGTGACATAGCTGATCAACTCGGCTCCCGTGATAACCGGCGAATACCCGGAAGGAGCGGTTTGCTGGCACGTAGCCGAATTGCCGGGGGTGTGTGTTTCAACACTGTAGGCGAGATCGTTGATCGCCGATGCGGTGGTGTTGTCGGTAGAGAAAGCGCACGACAGATTGGATGCCGCGGCAACAAGATTAGTGGCCGCAAAATCAGCATAGGTCGTCGCAGGAGCGATATAGACCGCGTTCAGGGCGGTGCCTACTGCTGCGCTGGCGGCGCTGCAATTCCCGTTGCAATCAGCCGGTATGCCGTTGGCGTCAAATCCGCCCAATTGCGACCCGATGGCCAGAATGGTCGCCGTGGCCTGCGATATACCAAGTTCAAGGAGAATATCCTTCTGTTCATTGTTATAGCTGTTGCAGACCTGCGTAGCGGTCTTCGCGGCGGCCAGTTGAGTGATGCCGACCGTTGCCTTGGAATTTTTCAGGATGGCAATGGCGGTGGCGATAGCATCAAGGTTTGCGGCAGTGGGGCTGGGAAGGCCCTTGGAGATGACCGCAAAATCCGAACTGCTGGCTGTGCTGTTCTGGCTGGCATCGGCGTTCTTAGCGACAGTCAGAACATCAAGCCCCGCCTTGCCTATATACGCGGCCGCATATTGTTGTGCGTCCGCCTTGGTGGTGCAGGTCTGGTTGGGGCATTTCTCGGCCATGATGGAGATGGCGGTGGTAAAATCACCACTATTGATGGCTATCTGAGCCTCTTCCTGCTTGGCTGCCGATGAATTCTTATCCGCAATAGAGTTGAAAGCGTTGTTGCCACAGGCCGTCAACAAAAGCGACACGATAAGAGCAAGTTTGAATTTACTACCGAACATTTGGACAATCTCCTCTAAACCAAATTTGGTGCTTATCCCACTTAAACTAACCTAGATAAGCCAAACACATTACATATGCCCGGCTCCTACTTACCAAAAATTGTAACCCTCAGATACATAAACCGCAATATATTTTTCATTAATCGCGATGCCTCAATTTTTTTTCTTTATATTTCCTGTGGTTGCGGATCCCCTTTTTATTCCACAAAAGCCGTACTCCCCAGTCCTCGCATAGCGGCACCCTTATTATAGCGTTTCGCACTGAATTTGCGGAAGGCAGAAGCAGAGAGGGGGGATTCGCCTTCGGCTGCCATTGCCTCACGCTCGGGCGTTCTCAAACAGGCGTTTTGTCGATCGTTACCACGCGGCCGGTGAAATAGGTCGCAAGGAATATCATCACATGAGGAGGTGTGGCGCCGAAACGCAAAATAAAAATCCGTTGTGAAAATGAAACGTGTCCTCGATCGGCCGCATCAGTCCGGCGCGAAGGAGTTCCTGTAGTCCTTCACAAGCGCTGCATCCTGTTGTTCTTTTTTAAGGATGCAGTTTCCCGCCACCAGCAGTTCAATGCCGGTTCCCATGAAACAACGGAAAGCGTCTTCCGGCGTACCGACGATCGGTTCCCCCCGCACATTGAAAGAGGTGTTCACCAGTACCGGGCAGCCGGTGAGCAGTTTGAATGATTCCAGGAGGGAGTGAAAACGTGGATTTGTCTGCTCATGAACGGTTTGCACCCGTGCCGAGAAGTCCACATGTGTCACGGCCGGTATTTCAGAGCGGACCACATTTAGTCGATCGATACCGAACAATTTATATTCTTCCGCGGTCATTTCCAGTACCCGTTTTGGCGCGATGGGGGCCACCATCAACATATACGGGCTATCGATGTTGAGGTCGAACCAGTCGGCAACGTCGGCGCACAGCACAGCGGGCGCGAACGGCCGAAACGATTCGCGGAACTTTACTTTCAGGTTGAGCGTCTTTTGTATCGAGGGAGAGCGCGGATCAGCCAGGATGGACCGTGCGCCGAGTGCCCGCGGACCGAATTCCATCCGCCCTTGGAACCAACCCACTGCCTTCCCGTCGGCCAGTGCCTGTGCTGTGGCGTTCAGCAACGCCGAGTCATCCATCACCTCGTACTTCGCTCTCACAGCAGTCAGCCGCCGCTCGATCTCCGGCTGGTCAAACGACGGGCCGAGGTAGGAGCCTTTCATTGCATCACCTGCCATCGGCGTGCGGGGTTTTTTGGCATGGAGGTGATATGCCGCAAGCGCAGCTCCCAACGCCCCGCCCGCATCTCCCGCTGCTGGCTGCACCCAGATGTTCTTGAAGACCCGCTGTCTCAGCAGTTTCCCGTTCGCCACGCAGTTGAGCGCTACGCCGCCGGCAAGACAGAGGTTCTCCATTCCGGTCTCGCGCGCCAACGCCTGTGCCAGCCGAAGCAGGACGGTTTCAGTGACTGTCTGGATGGAAGACGCGATGTCCATGTGCTTTTGCGTCAGCGGTTCGTCCGGCGCGCGAGGAGGCAGGCCGAAGAGGGCATGGAACTGGCTGTTGGTCATGGTGAGGCCGGTGCAGTAGTTGAAGTAGCGCTGGTTAAGGCGGAATGAGCCGTCCGGCTTTATGTCTATGAGGTTGTCATATATCACCTGCGCATACTTCGGTTCGCCGTACGGGGCCAACCCCATCAGCTTGTACTCCCCTGAGTTGACCTTGAAACCGGTGTAGTAGGTAAAGGCCGAGTAAAGTAGGCCGAGCGAATGGGGGAAATGCATCTCCTTGACGATCTCCAGCTCCTCTTCGCGTCCTACCGAGGCCGAGGTGGTTGCCCATTCTCCCACACCGTCCATAGTGAGCACTACGGCCTCGCGGAACGGTGACGGGAAAAAGGCGCTTGCGGCATGGCTCAGATGATGTTCGGAAAAAAGAAGTTTTTCTTTCAGGCCGTCTGCCGGATCGATCTCACCAAGGGTTTCCAACAGCAGCTTCTTCATTCCCAGCTTCTCGCGCAGCCAGACCGGCATCGAGACCCGGAACGAGGAAAAACCATGGGGCGCATTGGCGAGGTAGGTTTCCAGCAACCGCTCGAATTTCAGGAACGGCTTATCATAGAAAACGACGTGGTCAACGTCCGCCAGCCGGGTTCCGGCCGCATCGAGGCAGTAACGGAGGGCGTTGACAGGGAAGCCGTCGTCGTGCTTCTTGCGGGTGAATCGTTCCTCCTGCGCGGCGGCAACGATCTCTCCGTCGCGGACGACGGCGGCGGCGCTGTCGTGATAGTAGGCTGAAATACCCAGTATTAGCATGCCGGGTGACGGTCAAAAAAGGGTGTAAATGAACGGGGCAATCGCCGACCCCTGCCCGAAGATAAACAGCAACCCCAGCAACAGCATCACAAGGAGGATCGGCAGCAGCCAGAATTTTCTTCTCGCTTTCAGAAACTCCAAGAATTCCCTGATCAGGTCCATTTCCGCCCCTTAATATTGGTTCTTCATGGAAGAGGCCGTTCGTTCCCGCACCGTCCAGTACGTCTTCGCATCGGGATTGTATTGCATCTTCATCATATCCGGCTTGAAGAGCTTCAGCAGCAGGCCGAACGGCAGGATAGCGATGCCGTATATGACGGCTGCAAAAACCGGCTCCGTCACCCGCCCGAGCAGCCGCCCGAACCGCGCCCACAGGACGTTCAGCGGGTGCAGTACCGGAGGGCGAAGCAGGGAAAGTATCAGAAACAGCCCGGCAACACCCCCCCCCCACAGCCGCGGCGGCCGCCCTTTCAGAACCGGCAGCAACGCCACGAGAAGGAAGAAGACGGTAAACGTAACGCCGAACGACCGGTCCGTACCGGTTCTTACGGGATATTTTTGTTTTGTTTCCATCGCAGTTACGTCCAGTTTAGCAGAGACGAGGCAAGAAATCCGCTCCGTCAAAAAAACTTTCGCGAAGGGGCGCAAAAAGATGGCGGCGCAGCCGCCAGCGTCATGGACACTATTCCACCAGTTGGCATGTTTGAAGTTTTTGGACGATCTTTCGGGCAACTATTTCGTTCCCCCGGCGTTGAATGTGGCCCGAATCCGCGTAGACCGTTTCGCGGGTGTGGTCGAAGATTTTTGACATATCCTCGATACAGGTCGATCCCGGGCGGAAATAGCGCTTCTTCAGGTTCGAGAACATGGCGGAAGCGTCGGCGTAAAAGAGCTTTCTGGTCTTCATATCGGAAATGGGAGTGGAAAGCTCTTCCGGCGTATACGGCTTGTCGTCAACTCCTATGATCGGCTGCAGGAATAATGCGACCCCGGCACTGTGTTTTTCTGCTATCAGAAGAATATTCTCAAGATTCTCCCGGTACCTGGTTATGCTGGATGGATTGTACGGAGCGGCAGGTTCCACTTCCTTTTTTTGTGCCAATACCCGGTCAAGGGCGATCATGATTGGCAGACCGATGCCGGTATGCGCCAAAGCTTTCCTGATGGAGACAAGCGTACCTTCGGCAAAGATCGCAAAAGATCCGCCGAACTCGTATGACGCATTCAGCCTTTCATCATAATCATACTGGACCTTGAGTTTGAGGCTGTTAGGGGCATTGGGGCGTTTCGCAAGATCGCGGTTGCTGTAAGCTTCATCATTCCAGCCGTCGTAAACGATAACCAGATCGGGTTCGTAGTTGATCAGTTCCGAAATAAGATAAAGAAACTCATTGGACGAATCGTAACCTCCCACGCCGGCGTTTATCACTTCCAGCCGCTTCGACCGTGGGATATGTTCTTCAATGGCGCGGCGGATGCAGGCCGGCAGGTTGTCGGCGGGGACCGGCACGCCGTCTCCCATGACGGTGCTTCCTCCCAATACGATGATCCGGTAGGTCCACGCCGGTTTTGGCCGTGCGTAGCGGAACTCATCCTCTCCCAGAGAGGCGAATCCCTGGCCGTTCGTAATGTACAGGTACTTGTTATAGTGGCGCGCTGTTTTGTTTTTTCCGAGCCTCCACCCCAATAGAGCATCGGCGGGATACATTTTCCTCCACTCTCCCTCGGTTTCGGTCAGGTTGCCGAGATACTCTTTCCCGTCGCCGGTTTCCCGCAGAAAAGGTATAACAAGCAACTTGGTCAGGTAGTACCGCGCCGCTACCTCCCGGGCTGAGTGTTTCCTGATGCCGATACTCCATGCGGCTTCCGCGGCAATTGCCGACACTTCAATGACCAGCAAAAGAATGATAATGATACCGACGAAAACTACTTTCCTGTGTTTTGCCT